>NZ_CAOLGM010000002.1:0-105164 GCF_948475835.1 uncultured Escherichia sp.
ATATATCACAGATAATTTTTAATATATGCGTAAATATCCTTTAAGTTTACTGAAGGATAAAAATATTGTGACTTTTTTTGATTTCTGGGGAAAAACCCGACGCGGCGAGAAAGACGGGGGCGACGACTATCACCTTCTTTGCTGGCATTCGCTGGATGTAGCCGCGATGGGCTATTTAATGGTTAAAAGAAATTGCTTCGGGCTGGCTGATTATTTTCGTCAATTAGGGATTTCTGACAAGGAACAGGCGGCTCAATTTTTCGCCTGGTTGCTGTGCTGGCACGATATTGGAAAATTTGCCCGCTCTTTTCAACAACTTTACCTGCCCCCTGAACTCAAGATTCAGGAAGGTGCCAGAAAAAATTACGAAAAAATCTCTCATTCAACGCTGGGCTACTGGTTGTGGAATCAGTATTTAAGTGAATGTCAGGAGTTACTTCCTTCATCTTCGCTCTCTCCGCGCAAACTTAGGCGAGTGATAGAAATGTGGATGCCCGTGACGACAGGGCATCATGGTCGGCCCCCTGATCGTATGGATGAATTGGATAATTTTCTGCCTGAAGACAAAGCTGCAGCACGAGATTTTCTCCTTGAAATCAAACCACTGTTTCCGCTCATAGAGATCCCCGCATTCTGGGATGATGATGAGGGCATTGAACTTATAAAACACCTTTCCTGGTATATCTCTGCAACCGTCGTGCTCGCAGACTGGACGGGTTCGTCAACGCGATTTTTTCCACGCGTCGCACACCCAATGGATATTAAAGGTTACTGGCAGAAAACTTTAATTCAGGCTCAAAACGCCTTAACCGTCTTTCCTCTAAAAGCAAAAGTCGCGCCTTTCAACGGAATTAATACGCTGTTTCCTTTTATTGAGAATCCGACACCGTTACAGCAAAAGGTGCTGGATCTGGATATCAGCCAGCAAGGACCGCAGTTATTTATTCTGGAAGATGTGACTGGCGCAGGTAAAACAGAAGCGGCGCTTATCCTGGCGCACAGGTTGATAGCTGCGGGGAAAGCTCAGGGGCTGTTTTTTGGTCTGCCAACAATGGCAACGGCCAATGCCATGTACGATCGGCTGGTCAAAACCTGGCTTGCTTTCTATTCGCCAGAATCCCGCCCCAGCCTGGTGCTGGCACATAGTGCCCGCACATTAATGGACCGCTTTAATGAATCACTCTGGTCTGGTGATTTAGTCGGGTCAGAAGAACCGGATGAACAAACGTTCAGTCAGGGATGTGCGGCCTGGTTTGCCGACAGTAACAAGAAGGCGTTGCTGGCTGAAATTGGCGTCGGCACGCTGGATCAGGCGATGATGGCGGTGATGCCGTTCAAACATAATAATCTGCGGCTTCTGGGGCTGAGTAACAAAATCCTGCTGGCTGATGAGATCCACGCCTGTGACGCTTACATGTCGTGCATTCTTGAAGGGTTGATCGAGCGGCAGGCGCGTGGCGGAAACAGCGTTATTTTGCTTTCTGCCACGTTATCTCAACAGCAGCGCGACAAACTCGTCGCTGCCTTTGCGCGGGGTACAGAGGGCCTGCAAGAAGCTCCGTTCCTGGAAAAGGATGATTACCCCTGGCTGACGCATGTCACGAAATCCGATGTGAACTCACACCGGGTAGCGACGCGCAAAGACGTTGAGCGTAGCGTCAGCGTGGGTTGGCTTCATAGTGAACAAGAGTGTATTGCGCGTATCGAATCGGCGGTAAGTCAGGGGAAATGCATCGCCTGGATCCGGAATTCTGTCGATGACGCTATTAAGGTTCATCGTCAGCTGCTTGCCCGCGGCGTCATTCCTGCTTCCAGCCTTTCACTTTTTCATAGCCGCTTTGCTTTTAGCGATCGCCAGCGAATTGAAACGGAGACACTGGCACGCTTTGGTAAATATTGTAGTTTACAGAGAGCGTCGCAAGTCATTGTTTGTACACAAGTAATTGAGCAAAGCGTGGATATTGACCTGGACGAAATGATCTCCGACCTGGCCCCTGTTGATTTGCTGATTCAGCGAGCAGGACGATTACAGCGGCATATCCGCGATATTAATGGTCAGTTAAAGCGTGACGGAAAGGACGAGCGTTCCCCCCCTGAATTGCTGATTCTGGCTCCCGTCTGGGACGACTCTCCTGGCGACGAATGGTTTGGCAGTGCCATGCGTAACAGTGCATTTGTCTATCCCGATCATGGGCGAATCTGGCTGACGCAGCGTGTGCTGCGTGAGCAAGGTGCTATTCAGATGCCACACGCAGCCCGGCTTCTTATTGAATCCGTCTACGGTGAGGACGTGGTAATGCCGGAAGGATTTGCCCGCAGCGAGCAGGAGCAAGTGGGCAAATATTACTGCGATCGCGCAATGGCTAAAAAGTTTGTGCTGAACTTCAGGCCCGGCTATGCCGCCAATATCAACGATTACCTCCCGGAAAAACTGTCGACACGTCTGGCTGAGGAGTCTGTTTCCCTGTGGCTGGCTACCTGTATTGACGGTGTGGTGAAGCCTTATGCCACCGGTGCTCACGCATGGGAAATGAGCGTTGTCAGAGTGCGCCGAAGCTGGTGGAAAAAACATCGGGATGAGTTTTCTTTACTGGAGGGAGAGGCGTTCAGGCTGTGGTGCATTGAACAGCGACAAGATCCGGAGATGGCAAACGTGATTTTAGTCAACGATGACGAAAGTTGCGGGTATTCGGCTACGGAAGGATTGATTGGCAAGGTTGGTTGAGATGTCTGCGACAGGACTCTCTGAATAGTTGATACACCGAAAAGGATGGAAAGATGGACAACCGACCTGGGATGGTCTTTTTTACGAGAGGATGCGTATGAACTCGTTTTCACTTCTGACAACCCCGTGGTTGCCTGTTCGTTTTAAAGACGGAACGACAGGCAAGCTGGCACCAGTCGATCTGGCTGATGAAAATGTTGTCGATATCGCTGCGCCGCGGGCAGATCTCCAGGGTGCGGCCTGGCAGTTTTTGCTGGGGCTACTACAAACCAGCTTCGCGCCCAAAAATCACGGTCGTTGGGATGATATCTGGGAAGACGGACTGGAGGCTGAAAAGCTACGGGAAGCATTGCTGTCCTTAGAACACGCTTTCCAGTTTGGGGCAGATTCCCCTTCATTTATGCAGGATTTCGAGGCGCTCAAGGGAGATAAAGTTCAGGTCGCTTCGCTACTGCCTGAGATTCCCGGCGCTCAAACAACGAAGTTTAATAAAGACCACTTTATTAAGCGTGGCGTGACTGAACACGTATGCCCTCATTGTTCCGCGTTAGCTCTGTTCTCCCTACAGTTAAATGCGCCATCAGGCGGCAAAGGCTATCGCACCGGTTTGCGCGGCGGTGGGCCGATGACCACTCTGATTGAATTACAGGAATATCAAGGCAATCAACAAACGCCCTTGTGGCGCAAACTGTGGCCCAATGTGATGCCGCAGGATGAAGCCGACTTACCGCTACCCAAAAAATTTGACGATCTGGTTTTCCCCTGGCTTGGCCCGACGCGAACCAGCGAACTGGCCGGTGCGGTGGTAACCCATGATCAGGTCAATAAACTCCAGGCTTACTGGGGAATGCCGCGCCGTATTCGTATTGATTTTAATACCACGACAGTCGGCAACTGCGATATTTGCGGTGAACAGAGCGACGCGCTCCTGAGCCTGATGACGACCAAAAATTACGGTGCGAATTATGCCATGTGGCAGCATCCCTTAACGCCTTACCGTATACCACTTAAAGAGGGTGGCGAGTTTTACTCGGTCAAACCACAACCGGGCGGTTTAATCTGGCGCGACTGGTTAGGCCTTATCGAAACGGGTAAATCAGAAAACAATACGGAACTTCCCGCGCTGGTGGTGAAACTCTTTAATGCCAGCAGTCTGAAACAGGCAAAAGTAGGCCTGTGGGGATTTGGCTATGATTTCGACAACATGAAAGCGCGCTGTTGGTACGAACACCATTTCCCGCTGCTGCTCAAGAAAAAAGAAGGCCAGATACCGAAACTGCGTCTGGCTGCGCAAACGGCTTCACGGATTCTAAGTCTGTTACGAAGTGCATTGAAAGAAGCGTGGTTCTCCGATCCAAAAGGTGCACGGGGTGATTTCAGTTTTGTGGATATCGACTTCTGGAACAAAACTCAGCATCGCTTCCTGAGGTTAGTGCGCCAAATTGAAGAAGGTCAGGATGCGGACGAATTACTCGGCAAATGGCAAAAGGAAATTTGGTTATTCGCGCGTCAGGATTTTGACGAGCGTGTATTCACCAATCCATATGAGCCTGTTGATTTGAAACGCGTTATGACCGCGCGCAAGAAATATTTCACAACATCGGCGGAGAAGCAAAGTGCTAAAGCCGCCAGGGAGAAAAAGCAGGAGGCTGCTGAATGAGTATTGTAAAAGAGGAGCACAAAGCCACGCTGCGCAAATGGCACGAGGAATTGCAGGAGAAACGTGGCGAACGTGCCAGTCTGCGGCGTAGTACGACGGTTAATGATGTTTGTCTGACGGATGGATTTCGCCTGTTTCTGAAGAACAGACAAATAAAGTGGCAGGATGAACCTGAGTGGCGTATCACCGCACTGGCGCTGATAGCCGCAGTTAGCGCCAATGTTAAAGCTATTGATGAACGGCAGCCTTTTGCCGCGCAGCTGGCGGCGGTAATGTCAAAGGGGCGTTTTACTCGTCTGTCGGCAGTAAAAACACCGGATGAATTACTGCGCCAGTTACGCCGCGCAGTCAGATTATTAAACGGTTCCGTCAATCTTGACTCTCTGGCAGAGGGGGTCTTCCGTTGGTGCCAGGAGAGCGACGACCTGCTCAATCATCACCGCCGCCAGCAGCGGCCAACCGAATTTATCCGTATCCGCTGGGCGCTGGAATATTACCAGGCTGGCGACGCCGATAACGAACAAAATCAATAAAGGACTATCTCATGACAACATTTATTCAGCTTCATTTGTTAACCGCTTACCCTGCTGCCAACCTTAACCGTGATGATACCGGTGCGCCAAAAACTGTGGTGCTGGGTGGAGCAACGCGTCTGCGCGTTTCCTCGCAAAGTCTGAAACGTGCGTGGCGCACTTCTGCACTTTTTGAACAGGCACTGGCGGGCCATATTGGTATTCGCAGTGGGCGTATTGCGCGTGAGGCGGCAACTATCCTGATTGAGAAAGGAATCGAAGAGAAAAAAGCCATCGAATGGGCGGCAAAAATTGCAGATTATCTTGGGAAAGCTAAAAACGACAAAAAACCAAAAGATCCGCTCACTAACGCCGAAACTGAACAGTTAGTCCATATCAGCCCGGCAGAATTTGACGCCGTAAAAGTGCTGGCCCATCAGCTTGCAGAAGAAAAGCGCGCGCCAAAAGAGGAAGATCTCGCGTTGTTACGCAAAGACCGTATGGCGGTAGATATTGCCATGTTTGGTCGTATGCTGGCGAATAAACCCGAGTTTAATGTTGAAGCCGCCTGCCAGGTAGCGCACGCATTTGGTGTCAGTGAAACGATTGTCGAAGATGATTTTTTCACCGCCGTTGATGATTTGCGCCAGGCTTCTGAAGATGCCGGTGCCGGGCATCTTGGTGAAACCGGATTCGGTTCTGCACTGTTCTACACCTATATCTGCATTGATAAAGATCTGCTGGTCGAAAACCTTGGCGGTGACGAAGCGTTAGCTAATCAGACCATACGTGCCTTTACGGAAGCCGCACTTAAAGTCTCCCCAACCGGCAAACAGAACAGCTTTGCCAGCCGTGCCTACGCCTCCTGGGCGCTGGCAGAAAAAGGCACCGATCAACCGCGTTCTCTGGCGGCAGCTTTCTATGAACCCATTAATGGCACCCGTCAGTTAGAGGTGGCGGTGCAGCGTATTACAACTCTTCGCGAAAATATGAATACGGTCTACGAACAGAAGACCGATTACGCAAGTTTTGACGTGATGAACAAACAGGGAAGCATGAAGGACGTGCTGGACTTTATCTGCGCGTAAGGGGCGGCTTATGAGCCAATATCTGATTTTTCAGCTTCATGGGCCGATGGCATCCTGGGGCGTCGATGCCCCCGGCGAAGTGCGTCATACCCATGAACTGCCTTCGCGCTCAGCATTGCTGGGGCTGCTGGCTGCCGGGGTAGGGATCCGGCGTGATGATACCGAACGCTTAAACGCGTTTAATCGCCACTATTCACTGGTGGTTTGCGCCAGCCGTAACCCGCGCTGGGCACGGGATTATCACACGGTCCAGATGCCAAAAGAGGTGCGTAAAGCACGTTATTTCAGCCGTCGCGAAGAGTTGAGCGCCCCTGAGCTTTTGAGCGCGATTATCTCCCGGCGCGACTACTACACCGATGCCTGGTGGATGGTGGCGGTGGCAACAACCCCCGATGCGCCTTACAGCCTCGAACAGTTGCAGGACGGTTTACGCCATCCGGTTTTTCCGCTTTATCTGGGGCGAAAAAGTCATCCGCTGGCGTTACCACTTGCGCCGTTACTACTCGAAGGCAACGCGTCGGATACCTTACGTAACGCATACCAACAGTATCAGGATCATTTCCGCAAACTGAAAGTCTCACTCCCAAAACTTCAGGATGAATGCTGGTGGGAAGGGGAACACGACGGCCTGGTCGCGAGCAAAATATTACGCCGTCGGGATGTTCCTTTAAATCGTCAGCAGTGGTTGTTTGGGGAACGCACCGTCAATCAGGGGCCGTGGCTCAGCAAGGAGGAACCATGTACCTCTCAAGAATAACCTTACATACCGGCCAGCTTTCCCCAGCGCAGTTGCTGCATCTGGTGGATCGCGGTGAATATGTGATGCATCAGTGGCTGTGGGATCTCTTCCCTGGCGGCAAAAAAAGGCAATTTCTTTATCGTCGGGAAGAACTCCAGGGCGCGTTTCGCTTTTTTGTCCTCTCGCAGGAACGCCCGGCGGAAAGTGAAACTTTCACCATCGAATGCCGACCATTTGTGTCCGAGCTGCGTACCGGACAATCTCTTTGTTTCAACCTGCGGGCGAATCCAACAATCTGTAAAGCGGGCAAGCGCCACGATCTGCTGATGGAGGCGAAACGGCAGGTGAAGGGGCAGGCGGAAGGGCGTGATATCTGGTTGCATCAACAACAGGCGGCGCTGGACTGGCTGGCAGCGCAGGGGGAAAGAAGTGGTTTTACACTACTGGATACCTCGGTTGATGCCTACCGACAACAACAACTCCGGCGGGAAAACACCCGGCAACTGATCCAGTTCAGTAGCGTGGATTATACGGGGATGCTTACGGTCACCGATCCTGGGTTATTTCTGCAACGTCTGAGCCAGGGGTATGGCAAAAGCCGGGCGTTCGGCTGTGGTCTGATGCTGATCAAACCCGGAGCCGAGGCGTGACGTTTGTACCACTGAGCCCGATCCCATTAAAAGATCGCACCACCATGATCTTCCTCCAGTACGGTCAGATCGACGTACTGGACGGCGCTTTCGTGCTGATCGACAAAACAGGGATCCGCACACATATTCCGGTAGGATCGGTCGCCTGCATTATGCTCGAACCGGGAACGAGAGTTTCCCACGCGGCGGTGCATCTGGCCGCCACGGTGGGAACACTGCTGGTCTGGGTCGGTGAAGCGGGCGTTCGCGTTTACTCATCCGGACAACCCGGAGGGGCGCGGGCAGATAAATTACTCTACCAGGCAAAGCTGGCTTTAACGGAAGATCTACGCCTGAAGGTGGTGCGCAAAATGTATGAATTACGTTTTCGTGAGCCACCGCCAGCTCGCCGTTCAGTGGAGCAGCTACGTGGAATTGAGGGATCTCGCGTTCGCCAGACGTATGCATTACTGGCGAAACAATATGGTGTGAAATGGAATGGTCGCAAATACGATCCTAAAGACTGGGAAAAAGGCGATGTTGTGAATCGCTGCATCAGTGCTGCTACATCATGTCTGTACGGTATATCTGAAGCGGCAGTATTAGCCGCGGGATATGCGCCCGCTATTGGGTTTATCCATAGTGGCAAACCGCTTTCATTTGTTTATGACATAGCCGATATCATTAAATTTGATTCGGTTGTACCAAAGGCATTTGAAATAGCGGCGAGGCAACCCGCAGAACCTGATAAAGAAGTCAGATTAGCCTGTCGTGATATTTTCCGTAGCACTAAGTTAACGGGCAAATTAATACCGTTAATTGAGGAAGTCCTTGCCGCAGGTGAAATTGAACCGCCACAACCTGCGCCGGATATGTTACCGCCAGCCATCCCCGAACCTGAAACGTTGGGCGATAGCGGTCATCGAGGACGCGGCTGATGAGCATGGTCGTGGTTGTTACAGAAAATGTCCCGCCGCGCTTACGTGGACGGCTCGCAATCTGACTACTGGAAGTGCGTGCCGGTGTGTATGTTGGTGATACATCAAAACGTATTCGGGAGATGATCTGGCAGCAAATTACCCAACTGGCAGGTTGTGGAAATGTGGTCATGGCCTGGGCGACAAATACTGAGTCTGGTTTTGAGTTTCAGACCTGGGGCAAAAACAGACGTATTCCGGTGGATTTGGATGGGTTACGTTTGGTTTCTTTTCTTCCTGTTGATAATCAATAAGTTAGACGTTCTTTAAAAATAAGGAAATGTTTGAATTTAGTTGGTAGATTGTTGATGTGGAATAAATTTGTTTAAAAACAGATATGTATGCTTAGTGTGTTCCCCGCGCCAGCGGGGATAAACCGATTAACGCGGCCCGCCTCTGCGTTGGCGTGAAGTGTTCCCCGCGCCAGCGGGGATAAACCGCGCGTTTCTGGAACCGTAATTTGCTGCGGTATGTGTTCCCCGCGCCAGCGGGGATAAACCGCTATTGGCCTCACTGCCACCGCAGTTAATACTGTGTTCCCCGCGCCAGCGGGGATAAACCGGTGGTTACCTAGTTGCTATGTGTTCGTGACAAGTGTTCCCCGCGCCAGCGGGGATAAACCGCGCCGAGCGTGGCGCGGATATAAAAAAGCCCCGTGTTCCCCGCGCCAGCGGGGATAAACCGGAATATCGGGTGCCAGCCTGGACGCTGGCCGAGTGTTCCCCGCGCCAGCGGGGATAAACCGACGCGAATCGGCGGTTTTGAGCGGGTAGCAAAGTGTTCCCCGCGCCAGCGGGGATAAACCGCTCCGCTCTGTGTTCGATAAACTCATCCAGCAGTGTTCCCCGCGCCAGCGGGGATAAACCGAATTAAAATCCCCGTTTCTGTTACATGGGCGAGTGTTCCCCGCGCCAGCGGGGATAAACCGAATTTTCTTCATTGCTCAAACAGGCTGCATAACGTGTTCCCCGCGCCAGCGGGGATAAACCGGACTCAACCGCGCTTCCCGGCCTCACCACTGCGTGTTCCCCGCGCCAGCGGGGATAAACCGGCGAAAAAATACGGCTGGATGCGACAAAAAAAGTGTTCCCCGCGCCAGCGGGGATAAACCGGAGAAGAAGCTCCTGAGCTAACCGTTGAAGAGCGTGTTCCCCGCGCCAGCGGGGATAAACCGCCAAAGAAGAACAACGAGCCAACTGGTTTCAGGTGTTCCCCGCGCCAGCGGGGATAAACCGGCAATTTGTTGTCCGCGATCCGGTACGCGCGTGTGTTCCCCGCGCCAGCGGGGATAAACCGCGGCTATGGAATTTATGGAGAAGTTTGGTTTTGTGTTCCCCGCGCCAGCGGGGATAAACCGGGCGCACTGGATGCGATGATGGATATCACTTAGAATTCCCCGCCCCTGCGGTAGAACACCCAGCTCCCATTTTCAAACCCATCAAGACGCCTTCGCCAACTCCTTCACCAGAGGTAGCATTATCCGCATAACGTCACGGCAGCGACGTTCTATTCTTCCAGGAAGTGCCTTATCAATATGCTGTTGATTATCCAGTCTTACGTCATGCCAGCTATTTCCCGCAGGGAATGCGGCTGTTTTTGCGCGTTGCTGATAACCATCCTTATTCCCAAGATTCCAGTTAGTCGCTTCCACCGAAAGTACAGCAATGCCCGCTTTGTCGAATATTTCTGCGTCATTACAACACCCAGTGCCTTTCGGATAATTTTTATTCAAACCCGGATTGGTCGTTGCGGCTATTCCGTGACTGCGCGCAATTGCCAGCGCCCTGTCGCGCGTTAATTTCCTTACTGCTTCAGGGGTTTTTACACCGCTGTTGAAATACAATTTATCGCCAACAATTAAGTTATCGAGATTAATCACCAGCAGCGTATTTTTCTTTTCGGTGTCACTCATCCGCTTGAGTAAATTCTCAGCGCCTAATTTCCCTTCCTCTTCGCCGCTGGTCGCCACAAATCGAATACCATACTCGGTAGGCGTATTTTTCAGGCGTTCTGCCAATTCCAGCATGACACCTAAACCTGCGGCGTTATCATCCATTCCTTGTAACGTCAGCCCGCCGAGATTGGCATCGGCGTCAGCATCGCTCAGCGGGGCGTAAGTATCCAGATGCGCCATAATGATGATCTGCTGCGGCGCTTTGCCTTCATGAGCGGCAATCACCGTACTTCCTGTCACGTTATGCCAGTTCTTGCGATTATCGCGGGCGGTATAAATATACCGACTATTAAATGTCCGAATATCACTGCGATAACCCATTTGCTGAAACTGTTGGCGAATATAATCGGCAGATAACATTTCTGCTGGAGTTCCGGTCATGCGTCCCGGAAAGAAAGTAGCAATATGTCGTGCCTGGGTATTAGCAAAATCGCCAGGTTTAGGTGACGAGGCGTGTACGGGGAGAATAAAGCATACGCCGAGCGCCAGGGCAGCGGTACGGTGGCGCAATGCGGAAAACATAGTGAGTCCTTAAATACCATGCAAATTTTTTTACCGCCATAGTATGAAACTGCCGCTGCGCTAAAACAATTTCAAATCTTCCTAAACGCCCGAAATCCGGTGCCTTAAGCACTTTTTGATATTAGCTTTGCCAAATCGTTATTCCGTTAAGGAACTACTCATTCTAATTGGTAATTTCATTCGTTCTCTTACGCTCCCTATAGTCGAAACATCTGATGGCAAGAAAATAGCGGTATTGCAAAGGAACGGTTATGGATCAAATACGACTTACTCACCTGCGGCAACTGGAGGCGGAAAGCATCCACATTATTCGCGAGGTGGCGGCAGAATTCTCAAATCCGGTGATGCTCTACTCTATCGGTAAAGATTCCAGCGTCATGCTGCATCTGGCGCGCAAGGCGTTTTATCCAGGTACGCTGCCTTTCCCGTTGCTGCATGTCGATACCGGCTGGAAATTCCGCGAGATGTATGAGTTCCGCGATCGTACGGCGAAAGCCTACGGCTGCGAGCTGCTGGTGCATAAAAACCCGGAAGGCGTGGCGATGGGGATTAATCCATTCGTGCACGGCAGCGCGAAACATACCGATATTATGAAAACTGAAGGCCTGAAACAGGCGCTGAACAAATACGGTTTTGATGCCGCCTTCGGTGGTGCGCGCCGTGACGAAGAGAAATCCCGCGCTAAAGAGCGAATCTACTCTTTCCGTGACCGCTTCCATCGCTGGGATCCGAAAAATCAGCGCCCGGAGCTGTGGCACAACTACAACGGGCAAATTAACAAAGGCGAAAGCATCCGCGTCTTCCCGCTCTCTAACTGGACCGAGCAGGATATCTGGCAATACATCTGGCTGGAAAATATCGACATTGTGCCGCTGTATCTCGCTGCGGAACGTCCGGTTCTGGAACGCGACGGTATGTTGATGATGATTGATGACAACCGTATCGACCTGCAACCGGGCGAAGTGATTAAAAAACGGATGGTGCGTTTCCGTACGCTGGGCTGCTGGCCGCTGACCGGTGCGGTGGAGTCAAATGCACAAACACTGCCGGAGATCATCGAAGAGATGCTGGTTTCCACCACCAGTGAACGTCAGGGCCGCGTGATTGACCGCGACCAGGCGGGGTCTATGGAGCTGAAAAAACGTCAGGGGTATTTTTAAGATGAACACCGCACTTGCACAACAAATCGCTAATGAAGGCGGCGTCGAAGCCTGGATGATTGCGCAACAACATAAAAGCCTGCTGCGTTTTCTGACCTGTGGTAGCGTCGATGACGGCAAAAGTACCCTGATTGGTCGCCTGCTGCACGATACCCGCCAAATCTACGAAGATCAGCTCTCATCGCTGCATAACGACAGTAAGCGTCACGGCACCCAGGGCGAAAAACTGGATCTGGCTCTGCTGGTGGACGGCCTGCAAGCTGAGCGCGAACAGGGCATCACTATTGATGTGGCCTACCGCTATTTCTCTACCGAGAAGCGTAAATTTATTATCGCCGACACCCCCGGGCACGAGCAGTATACCCGCAATATGGCGACCGGCGCCTCAACGTGTGAGCTGGCGATCTTACTGATCGATGCCCGTAAAGGCGTGCTCGATCAAACCCGTCGTCACAGTTTTATCTCCACGCTGCTGGGGATCAAACATCTGGTCGTAGCGATCAACAAAATGGATCTGGTGGATTACAGTGAAGAGACATTCACCCGCATTCGTGAAGACTACCTGACTTTCGCCGAACAGTTACCTGGCAATCTGGATATTCGCTTTGTGCCGCTCTCTGCGCTGGAAGGCGACAACGTGGCTTCGCAAAGTGAAAGTATGCCGTGGTACAGCGGTCCGACACTGCTCGAAGTGCTGGAAACCGTGGAGATCCAGCGAGTGGTGGATGCTCAGCCAATGCGCTTCCCGGTGCAGTACGTTAATCGCCCGAATCTCGATTTTCGTGGCTACGCCGGAACGCTGGCATCCGGTCGCGTGGAAGTCGGGCAACGTGTCAAAGTGCTGCCCTCTGGTGTGGAATCAAACGTCGCGCGGATCGTGACTTTTGATGGTGATCGCGAAGAAGCCTTTGCCGGAGAAGCGATCACCCTGGTGCTGACGGATGAGATCGACATCAGCCGTGGCGATCTGCTGCTGGCGGCAGACGAAGCGTTACCGGCGGTGCAGAGCGCGTCGGTGGATGTGGTATGGATGGCGGAACAGCCGCTTTCCCCGGGCCAGAGTTACGACATCAAAATTGCCGGTAAGAAGACGCGCGCGCGTATTGATGGCATTCGCTATCAGGTTGATATTAATAACCTTACCCAGCGTGAAGTTGAAAACCTGCCACTGAATGGGATCGGCCTCGTGGATCTCACTTTTGACGAGCCGCTGGTGTTAGATCGTTATCAACAAAATCCGGTGACGGGTGGGCTGATTTTTATCGATCGCCTGAGCAATGTGACCGTGGGTGCCGGTATGGTGCACGAGCCAGTTAGCCAGGCAACTGCTGCGCCATCTGAATTCAGTGCATTCGAACTGGAATTGAATGCTCTGGTTCGTCGCCACTTTCCGCACTGGGGCGCGCGCGATTTGCTGGGGGATAAATAATGGCGCTGCATGACGAAAACGTCGTCTGGCATAGCCATCCGGTCACTGTGCAACAACGCGAGCTACACCACGGTCATCGTGGTGTAGTGCTGTGGTTTACCGGCCTCTCCGGGTCCGGTAAATCAACGGTCGCCGGGGCGCTGGAGGAGGCGTTACATAAACTCGGCGTCAGTACGTATCTGCTGGATGGCGATAATGTTCGCCACGGATTATGCAGCGATCTCGGTTTTAGCGATGCCGATCGTAAAGAGAATATCCGTCGCGTCGGTGAAGTGGCGAATTTGATGGTTGAAGCCGGACTGGTAGTGCTGACCGCATTTATCTCGCCACACCGCGCCGAACGCCAGATGGTTCGTGAACGCGTAGGAGAAGGGCGCTTTATCGAAGTGTTTGTCGATACGCCGCTGGCGATTTGCGAAGCCCGCGATCCAAAAGGCTTATATAAGAAAGCGCGTGCCGGTGAACTGCGCAACTTTACGGGAATAGATTCCGTTTACGAAGCGCCTGAATCGGCAGAAATTCATCTCAATGGTGAACAATTAGTAACAAATTTGGTACAGCAATTATTAGATCTGTTGAGACAGAACGATATTATCAGATCCTGAGACACCACCGGGTTTCCATGCCCGGTTCGTCAAAGTAACAGGATCAAATATGCGTAATAGCCATAACATTACACTAACAAATAACGACAGCCTTACTGAGGATGAAGAAACCACATGGTCACTGCCTGGTGCCGTGGTCGGTTTTATCTCCTGGTTATTTGCGCTGGCGATGCCGATGTTGATTTATGGCTCTAACACGCTGTTCTTCTTTATCTACACCTGGCCTTTCTTTCTGGCGCTGATGCCCGTCGCGGTAGTGGTGGGGATTGCGCTGCATTCATTGATGGACGGAAAGCTACGCTACAGTATTGTTTTCACCCTGGTGACAGTAGGCATTATGTTTGGCGCACTGTTTATGTGGCTACTGGGCTAATTTGTACTTTCCCGTCTCCTCTGTTCATAATTCAAACCGTAACTAATAATGAGATTATGTTCTGCACGCCCTGGGTATACGTAACAATGGACAAATGTGGTACATTTGCCCGCGTTGTCGCGGTATCCCCAACAGAGGATGTAGAGTCGTCTTCGGATGCATGGGATGATGATGCCGTTTTTCAGGGGGCAGGATGGGTAAACTAACGCTGCTGTTGCTGGCTATTCTGGTCTGGCTACAGTATTCGCTGTGGTTCGGTAAGAACGGTATACATGACTATACCCGCGTCAATGATGATGTGGCGGCACAGCAAGCTACAAACGCGAAACTTAAAGCGCGAAACGATCAACTTTTTGCCGAAATTGACGATCTCAATGGCGGCCAGGAGGCGCTCGAAGAGCGTGCGCGTAATGAACTCAGCATGACCAGGCCGGGCGAAACTTTTTATCGTCTGGTGCCTGACGCGTCGAAGCGCGCACAGTCTGCGGGGCAAAACAATCGATAAATCAGCCCGGGAATTAACATGGCAACCACTCATTTGGATGTTTGCGCCGTGGTTCCGGCGGCCGGATTTGGCCGTCGAATGCAAACGGAATGTCCTAAGCAATATCTCTCAATCGGTAATCAAACCATTCTTGAACACTCGGTGCATGCGCTGCTGGCGCATCCCCGGGTGAAACGTGTCGTCATTGCCATAAGTCCTGGCGATAGCCGTTTTGCACAACTTCCTCTGGCGAATCATCCGCAAATCACCGTTGTAGATGGCGGTGATGAGCGTGCCGATTCCGTGCTGGCAGGTTTGAAAGCCGCTGGCGACGCGCAGTGGGTATTGGTGCATGACGCCGCTCGTCCTTGTCTGCATCAGGATGACCTCGCGCGATTGTTGGCGTTGAGCGAAACCAGCCGCACGGGAGGGATCCTAGCCGCACCAGTGCGCGATACGATGAAACGTGCCGAACCGGGCAAAAATGCCATTGCTCATACCGTTGATCGCAACGGCTTATGGCACGCGCTGACGCCGCAATTTTTCCCTCGTGAGCTGTTACATGACTGTCTGACGCGCGCTCTAAATGAAGGCGCGACTATTACCGACGAAGCCTCGGCGCTGGAATATTGCGGATTCCATCCTCAGTTGGTCGAAGGCCGTGCGGATAACATTAAAGTCACGCGCCCGGAAGATTTGGCACTGGCCGAGTTTTACCTCACCCGAACCATCCATCAGGAGAATACATAATGCGAATTGGACACGGTTTTGACGTACATGCCTTTGGCGGTGAAGGCCCAATTATCATTGGTGGCGTACGCATTCCTTACGAAAAAGGATTGCTGGCGCATTCTGATGGCGACGTGGCGCTCCATGCGTTGACCGATGCATTGCTTGGCGCGGCGGCGCTGGGGGATATCGGCAAGCTGTTCCCGGATACCGATCCGGCATTTAAAGGTGCCGACAGCCGCGAGCTGCTACGCGAAGCCTGGCGTCGTATTCAGGCGAAGGGTTATACCCTGGGCAACGTCGATGTCACTATCATCGCTCAGGCACCGAAGATGTTGCCGCACATTCCACAAATGCGCGTGTTTATTGCCGAAGATCTCGGCTGCCATATGGATGATGTTAACGTGAAAGCCACTACTACGGAAAAACTTGGATTTACCGGACGTGGGGAAGGGATTGCCTGTGAAGCGGTGGCGCTACTCATTAAGGCAACAAAATGATTGAGTTTGATAATCTCACTTACCTCCACGGTAAACCGCAAGGCACCGGGCTGCTGAAAGCCAATCCGGAAGACTTTGTGGTGGTGGAAGATTTGGGCTTTGAGCCTGATGGTGAAGGTGAGCATATTCTGGTTAGAATCCTCAAAAACGGCTGCAATACCCGTTTTGTGGCGGATGCACTGGCGAAATTCCTGAAAATTCATGCCCGTGAAGTCAGCTTCGCTGGGCAAAAAGACAAACATGCTGTTACGGAACAGTGGTTATGCGCTCGCGTGCCAGGCAAGGAAATGCCCGATCTGAGCGCCTTTCAACTGGAAGGCTGCCGGGTGCTGGAGTATGCGCGGCACAAGCGCAAGCTGCGTTTAGGCGCGCTGAAAGGTAACGCCTTTACCCTGGTTCTGCGCGAAGTGAGCAATCGCGATGACGTTGAACAACGTCTGATCGATATTTGCGTAAAAGGTGTACCGAACTACTTCGGTGCCCAACGTTTTGGGATTGGCGGTAGCAACTTGCAAGGGGCGCAGCGCTGGGCGCAAACCAATACTCCGGTGCGCGATCGCAATAAACGGAGTTTTTGGTTGTCGGCAGCCCGCAGTGCGTTGTTTAATCAGATTGTTGCTGAGCGCCTCAAAAAAGCAGACGTTAATCAAGTTGTTGACGGCGATGCGCTACAATTAGCCGGACGTGGTAGCTGGTTTGTCGCAACCACCGAAGAACTGGCGGAATTACAGCGTCGCGTCAACGATAAAGAGCTGATGATAACCGCCGCATTGCCGGGCAGTGGCGAATGGGGAACTCAGCGTGAAGCGCTGGCATTCGAACAAGCAGCTGTCGCCGCAGAAACTGAATTACAAGCTTTACTGGTGCGCGAAAAAGTTGAAGCCGCGCGCAGAGCGATGCTGCTGTATCCGCAACAATTAAGCTGGAATTGGTGGGATGACGTCACCGTAGAGATCCGTTTCTGGCTTCCGGCGGGTAGTTTTGCAACCAGCGTTGTCAGGGAACTTATCAACACAACAGGTGATTATGCGCATATTGCTGAGTAATGATGACGGGGTACATGCACCCGGTATACAAACGCTGGCGAAAGCCTTGCGTGAGTTTGCTGACGTTCAGGTGGTCGCCCCCGATCGTAACCGCAGCGGCGCTTCAAATTCTCTGACACTGGAATCCTCCCTGCGCACGTTTACCTTTGAAAATGGTGATATTGCTGTGCAAATGGGAACCCCGACCGATTGCGTCTATCTTGGCGTGAATGCTCTGATGCGTCCGCGCCCGGACATTGTTGTGTCCGGGATTAACGCCGGGCCGAATCTGGGGGATGATGTTATTTATTCCGGTACGGTAGCCGCCGCGATGGAAGGTCGCCATTTAGGTTTTCCGGCGCTTGCCGTCTCGCTAGACGGGCATAAACATTACGACACCGCTGCGGCAGTTACCTGTTCTATTCTGCGTGCACTGTGCAAAGAACCGCTGCGAACAGGGCGTATTCTTAATATAAATGTACCGGATTTGCCGCTGGACCAAATCAAAGGAATCCGCGTGACTCGCTGTGGGAGCCGTCATCCGGCAGATCAGGTGATCCCGCAGCAAGATCCTCGTGGTAATACACTGTACTGGATTGGTCCTCCGGGGGGGAAATGTGACGCCGGGCCGGATACCGACTTCGCAGCGGTAGATGAAGGCTATGTCTCCATCACGCCGCTGCATGTGGATTTAACTGCGCATAGCGCGCAAGATGTGGTTTCAGACTGGTTAAACAGCGTGGGAGTTGGCACGCAATGGTAAGCAGACGCGTACAAGCACTTCTGGATCAATTACGTGCGCAAGGTATTCAGGATGAGCAGGTGCTGAATGCACTTGCCGCCGTGCCGCGTGAAAAATTCGTTGATGAAGCGTTTGAACAAAAAGCCTGGGACAATATCGCCTTGCCGATAGGTCAGGGGCAGACAATTTCGCAGCCGTATATGGTGGCGCGAATGACCGAATTACTCGAGCTGACGCCGCAGTCGCGGGTGCTGGAAATTGGCACTGGTTCGGGATATCAAACGGCAATCCTGGCGCATCTTGTCCAGCATGTTTGCTCGGTTGAACGGATTAAAGGCTTGCAGTGGCAGGCGCGTCGCCGCCTGAAAAATCTTGATTTACATAATGTTTCAACCCGTCATGGCGATGGATGGCAAGGTTGGCAGGCACGTGCGCCGTTTGACGCTATCATTGTTACGGCGGCACCGCCGGAAATTCCAACTGCGCTAATGACGCAGCTGGACGAAGGCGGGATTCTCGTCTTACCCGTAGGGGAGGAGCACCAGTATTTGAAACGGGTGCGTCGTCGGGGAGGCGAATTTATTATCGATACCGTGGAGGCCGTGCGCTTTGTCCCTTTAGTGAAGGGTGAGCTGGCTTAAAACGTGAGGAAATACCTGGATTTTTCCTGGTTATTTTGCCGCAGGTCAGCGTATCGTGAACATCTTTTCCAGTGTTCAGTAGGGTGCCTTGCACGGTAATTATGTCACTGGTTATTAACCAATTTTTCCTGGGGGATAAATGAGCGCGGGAAGCCCAAAATTCACCGTTCGCCGCATTGCGGCTTTGTCACTGGTTTCGCTATGGCTGGCAGGCTGTTCTGACACTTCAAATCCACCGGCACCGGTCAGCTCCGTTAATGGCAATGCGCCTGCAAATACCAATTCTGGTATGTTGATTACGCCGCCGCCGAAAATGGGGACGACGTCTACAGCCCAGCAACCGCAAATTCAGCCGGTACAGCAGCCACAAATTCAGGCTACTCAACAACCGCAAATCCAGCCAGTGCAGCCAGTAGCTCAGCAGCCGGTACAGATGGAAAACGGACGCATCGTCTATAACCGTCAGTATGGGAACATTCCGAAAGGCAGTTATAGCGGCAGTACCTATACCGTGAAAAAAGGCGACACACTTTTCTATATCGCCTGGATTACTGGCAACGATTTCCGTGACCTTGCTCAGCGCAACAATATTCAGGCACCATACGCGCTGAACGTTGGTCAGACCTTGCAGGTGGGTAATGCTTCCGGTACGCCAATCACTGGCGGAAATGCCATTACCCAGGCCGACGCAGCAGAGCAAGGAGTTGTGATCAAGCCTGCACAAAATTCCACCGTTGCTGTTGCGTCGCAACCGACAATTACGTATTCTGAATCTTCGGGTGAACAGAGTGCTAACAAAATGTTGCCGAACAACAAGCCAGCTGCGACCACGGTCACAGCGCCTGTAACGGTACCAACAGCAAGCACAACCGAGCCAACTGTCAGCAGTACATCAACCAGTACGCCTATCTCCACCTGGCGCTGGCCGACTGAGGGCAAAGTGATCGAAACCTTTGGCGCTTCTGAGGGGGGCAACAAGGGGATTGATATCGCAGGCAGCAAAGGACAGGCAATTATCGCGACCGCAGATGGCCGCGTTGTTTATGCCGGTAACGCGCTGCGCGGCTACGGTAATCTGATTATCATCAAACATAATGATGATTACCTGAGTGCCTACGCCCATAACGACACAATGCTGGTCCGGGAACAACAAGAAGTGAAGGCGGGGCAAAAAATAGCAACCATGGGTAGCACCGGAACCAGTTCAACACGCTTGCATTTTGAAATTCGTTACAAGGGGAAATCCGTAAACCCGCTGCGTTATTTGCCGCAGCGATAAATCGGCGGAACCAGGCTTTTGCTTGAATGTTCCGTCAAGGGATCACGGGTAGGAGCCACCTTATGAGTCAGAATACGCTGAAAGTTCATGATTTAAATGAAGATGCGGAATTTGATGAGAACGGAGTTGAGGTTTTTGACGAAAAGGCCTTAGTAGAAGAGGAACCCAGTGATAACGATTTGGCCGAAGAGGAACTGTTATCGCAGGGAGCCACACAGCGTGTGTTGGACGCGACTCAGCTTTACCTTGGTGAGATTGGTTATTCACCACTGTTAACGGCCGAAGAAGAAGTTTATTTTGCGCGTCGCGCACTGCGTGGAGATGTCGCCTCTCGCCGCCGGATGATCGAGAGTAACTTGCGTCTGGTGGTAAAAATTGCCCGCCGTTATGGCAATCGTGGTCTGGCGTTGCTGGACCTTATCGAAGAGGGCAACCTGGGGCTGATCCGCGCGGTAGAGAAGTTTGACCCGGAACGTGGTTTCCGCTTCTCAACATACGCAACCTGGTGGATTCGCCAGACGATTGAACGGGCGATTATGAACCAAACCCGTACTATTCGTTTGCCGATTCACATCGTAAAGGAGCTGAACGTTTACCTGCGAACCGCACGTGAGTTGTCCCATAAGCTGGACCATGAACCAAGTGCGGAAGAGATCGCAGAGCAACTGGATAAGCCAGTTGATGACGTCAGCCGTATGCTTCGTCTTAACGAGCGCATTACCTCGGTAGACACCCCGCTGGGTGGTGATTCCGAAAAAGCGTTGCTGGACATCCTGGCCGATGAAAAAGAGAACGGTCCGGAAGATACCACGCAAGATGACGATATGAAGCAGAGCATCGTCAAATGGCTGTTCGAGCTGAACGCCAAACAGCGTGAAGTGCTGGCACGTCGATTCGGTTTGCTGGGGTACGAAGCGGCAACACTGGAAGATGTAGGTCGTGAAATTGGCCTCACCCGTGAACGTGTTCGCCAGATTCAGGTTGAAGGCCTGCGCCGTTTGCGCGAAATCCTGCAAACGCAGGGGCTGAATATCGAAGCGCTGTTCCGCGAGTAAGTAAGCATCTGTCAGAAAGGCCAGTCTCAAGCGAGGCTGGCCTTTTTTCTTTCGGTTGGTGAGTCGGTGTATTTGTAGTCTGGATAAGACGCGATAGCGTCGCATCCGGAAATTTGCCCCCTATGCGTTCATCATCTTGCGCACCAGCTGCATAAACAGCTCCTGCTCTTCTCCACTCAAACGCCCCAAAAATTCCTCATCCACGCTGTCACCAATGGGTATCGCCGCAGCAAGTATCTTTTCGCCTTCGGCAGTCAACCAGACAAAGCGTCGCCGCTTATCAGCGGGGTCATGTTCACGTCTGACTAAGCCACGATTTTCCATTCTTGCCAACATTTCTGCTAACGTTGCTTTGGTGCTGACAGCTGCTTCTATCAGTGCCACCTGTTCGATACCAGGTTTATCAGCAATGGCGCGCATCACCGCGTACTGTGGTTTGGTCAGGTCAGGTAACTCGTGCTGCCAGCGAGCCGTGTGCTGCTGAAAAAGCTGTCGTAACTGATGGAACGCTTTATTTCGTAACGCCATGTAAACTCCGGGCTAATTCTCTGTCGCTATCATAGCGGTTTTTTAGTGACGAAGAAGATGTTGTTACTTTTCAATCCTTGCCGCTGTGGAAATGAAGGAGTATGTTAATAATAACGTTCGTATACGAACAATTAAGAGGATAAGCAATGAAACTGATCGTCGGGATGACAGGGGCTACCGGTGCGCCTCTTGGTGTGGCATTACTGCAAGCGCTGCGGGATATGCCGAATGTCGAGACTCATCTGGTGATGTCGAAGTGGGCGAAAACCACCATTGAACTAGAAACGCCTTACAGCGCTCACGATGTTGCTGCCCTCGCAGACTTCAGCCATAACCCGGCGGATCAGGCGGCGATCATCTCATCCGGTTCTTTTCGTACCGACGGCATGATCGTTATTCCGTGCAGTATGAAAACGCTCGCCGGTATCCGCGCTGGTTACGCCGATGGCCTGGTAGGGCGCGCGGCGGACGTCGTGCTCAAAGAAGGCCGCAAACTGGTGCTGGTGCCGCGTGAAATGCCGCTTAGCACCATCCATCTCGAAAATATGCTCGCACTTTCACGCATGGGCGTGGCGATGGTGCCGCCGATGCCTGCCTTTTATAACCATCCCGAAACGGTAGATGACATTGTCCACCATGTGGTAGCCCGCGTGCTGGATCAATTTGGCCTCGAACATCCCCATGCCAGGCGCTGGCAAGGATTGCCGCAGGCCCGGAATTTTTCTCAGGAGAATGAATAATGGCATTTGATGATTTACGCAGCTTTTTACAGGCGCTTGATGACCACGGCCAGTTACTGAAAATCAGCGAAGAGGTGAACGCTGAGCCGGATCTGGCAGCAGCAGCTAACGCCACCGGGCGTATCGGCGACGGCGCGCCCGCGCTGTGGTTTGATAATATTCGCGGCTTTACCGATGCCCGCGTGGCGATGAACACCATCGGTTCCTGGCAGAACCACGCGATTTCCCTCGGCCTGCCGCCAAATGCCCCGGTTAAAAAGCAGATTGATGAGTTTATCCGCCGCTGGGATAACTTCCCGATTGCCCCGGAGCGCCGCGCCAATCCAGCCTGGGCGCAGAACACCGTTGATGGCGACGAGATCAACCTGTTCGATATCCTGCCGCTGTTTCGTTTAAACGATGGCGATGGCGGTTTCTATCTCGACAAAGCGTGCGTGGTTTCCCGCGATCCGCTCGACCCGGATAACTTCGGCAAGCAGAACGTCGGCATCTACCGCATGGAAGTGAAGGGCAAGCGTAAGCTCGGCCTGCAACCGGTGCCGATGCACGATATCGCCCTGCATCTGCATAAAGCAGAAGAGCGCGGTGAAGATCTGCCGATTGCGATCACGCTCGGTAACGATCCGATCATCACGCTGATGGGGGCCACGCCGCTGAAATATGATCAGTCCGAGTACGAAATGGCAGGCGCGCTGCGTGAAAGCCCGTACCCGATCGCCACCGCCCCGCTGACCGGTTTTGATGTGCCGTGGGGTTCAGAAGTGATCCTCGAAGGGGTTATCGAAAGCCGTAAACGCGAAATCGAAGGGCCGTTCGGTGAGTTTACCGGGCACTACTCCGGCGGGCGTAACATGACCGTGGTGCGCATCGATAAAGTCTCTTACCGCACCAGGCCGATTTTCGAATCGCTGTACCTCGGTATGCCGTGGACCGAAATCGACTACCTGATGGGGCCAGCCACCTGCGTGCCGCTGTATCAGCAGCTGAAAGCCGAGTTCCCGGAAGTGCAGGCGGTAAACGCCATGTACACCCATGGCCTGCTGGCGATTATCTCCACCAAAAAACGCTACGGCGGCTTTGCCCGCGCGGTGGGCCTGCGCGCAATGACCACGCCGCATGGTCTGGGCTACGTGAAGATGGTGATTATGGTCGATGAAGACGTTGACCCGTTCAACCTGCCGCAGGTGATGTGGGCGCTCTCCTCGAAAGTGAACCCGGCAGGGGATTTGGTGCAGTTGCCGAATATGTCCGTGCTGGAACTCGATCCAGGCTCAAGCCCTGCGGGGATCACCGACAAGCTGATTATCGACGCCACTACGCCTGTCGCCCCGGACAACCGTGGTCACTACAGCCAACCGGTGGTGGATTTACCGGAAACCAAAGCCTGGGCTGAAAAACTGACCGCTATGCTGGCTGCACGTAAATAAGGAGAAGAAGATGATTTGTCCACGTTGTGCCGATGAACAGATTGAAGTGATGGCGAAATCGCCGGTGAAAGATGTCTGGACGGTATATCAGTGCCAGCATTGCCTTTATACCTGGCGCGATACCGAACCGCTGCGCCGTACCAGCCGCGAACATTATCCCGAAGCGTTCCGCATGACGCAGAAAGATATTGATGACGCGCCAATGGTGCCGAGCATCCCGCCGCTGCTGGTGGAAGGTAAGCGTTAAATAAAAGGTCCGATGCCCATCGGACCTTTTTATTAAGGTCAAATTACCGCCCATACGCACCAGGTAATTAAGAATCCGGTAAAACCGAGAATGGTCGTTAACACTGTCCAGGTTTTCAGACCGTCTGCTACCGACAACCCCAGATATTTGGTCACAATCCAGAACCCTGAGTCATTAATATGTGACGCGCCAAGCCCACCAAAGCAGGCTGCCAGCGTCACCAATACGCACTGAATCGGATTCAATCCCATCACCGCTTCTGAGAGTAACCCGCCGGTTGTCAGGATTGCTACGGTTGCTGACCCCTGCGATGCACGCAGAGCCAGTGAAATAATAAATGCGGCTGGTAACAGAGGCAGGTCAATCATTTGTAGCATATTGGCAAGGGCTTTGCCGACGCCCGATTCCACCAGCACTTTGCCAAATACCCCTCCAGCACCAGTAACCAAAATCACTACCGCCGCAGTGGGAAGGGCTGAGCCCATAATGTCGCTGGTGTGTTGTAAGCTCCAGCCGCGACGTAAAGCCAATAACCAGAATGCCAGCACCAGCGCAATCATTAGAGCTACCATTGGTGAGCCGATCAGCTGTAGCGTACCAAGCAGGGGATGCGAAGGCGGCATCAGTGTTGCGGAAACCGTACCCGCCATGATAATCGCGATAGGAATAACAATTAGCGAGGTGACCAGCGCGACGCCCGGTGGATTTATTTTATCGCTTAATTTTGTTGCGCCTTCCTCACTGGCCGGAGCCAGTTGCATCTGTTCCAGTACTTCCACCGACATCGCATATTGGCGCGTATTGATTATTTTCGCTGCAAAGTAGCCAACAATCCCTACGGGAATAGAAATCGCAATACCGATGATGGTTAGCCAGCCGATGTCTGCGTGGAGTAACCCCGCTGCGGCGACAGGGCCTGGATGCGGCGGTACCGCCACATGAACAGTTAGCATGATTCCAGCGACAGGCAGGCCAAATTTGAGTGGCGATATTTTGGCAACCTTGGCAAAACCGTAAATGATTGGCGCAAGAATAATAAAGCCGACATCAAAGAAGACGGGAATACCGAGGAAGAACGCTGCCAGAGTCAGCGCAGCGATAGTTCGTTTGTCACCTAACTTGCGACTGAAATAATTAGCCAGTGACTCTGCACCACCAGAGTGTTCGATCATACGCCCCAGCATAGCGCCCAGACCAATAATAATAGTGACGGAACCAAGCACACCGCCCATCCCGGCGATCATCACTTTACCCACTTCGCCCGCCGGTATACCCGCCGCAAGTGCGACTAACAGGCTGACGAGGAGCAGAGCAACGAATGGTTGTACCTTTGCCTTGATGACCAGCAGCAACAGCATGATTACGCCAGCTAACGCAATGCATAACAATGTAATTGTGGACATGGGAAACCCTGTCTGAAAGTTATAGTTAACCTACCCCATCCGTAGATGGGGGGATGTATGGGTACGTTGTAATTAGGGATTTAACGAATTAGCGCCAGGCGTCAAACCAGCCAAGCCCTTCTTCGGTGAGGCCACGAGGTTTATATTCACAACCGATCCAGCCCTGATATCCCACCTCATCGAACAGGCGGAACAGCCACGGATAGTTGATTTCTCCATCGTCCGGTTCATGTCGATCAGGTAGTCCGGCAATTTGTACGTGCGCATATTTCCCAGCGTAGTCGCGGATTAAATGCGTCAGGTTGCCATCTACTTTTTGCGCATGAAAAGTATCTAGTTGAATAAACACGTTATCTCGCGCAACCTCTTCAACAATAGCCAGTGCCTGATACTGGCTGGAGAAGAGATAATGAGGCTTAACGTCGGGGCTGAGTGCTTCAACTAATATTCGCTTGCCGTGTAGCGCAAAGCGGTCGGCAGCGTAGCGGAGATTATCGATAAATACTGCCCGGTACCGTTCAGCGTCTTCGCCAGCGGGCACGACGCCTGCCATCACATGGACTTGTTCACAATTGAGCGCCAATGCATATTCCAGTGCCAGGTCGATGTCTGCGTGTGCTTCGTGCTCACGTCCGGGAAGGGCGGATAATCCCCATTCCCCCGCATTAATATCTCCGGGAGCGGTATTGAACAGCGCCAGTGTCAGATGGTTTTGCTCCAGTTGCTTTTGGATTTGCAGGGTGGAGTAGTCATAGGGAAACAGAAATTCCACAGCATCGAACCCGGCTTTTCGCGCTGCGGCGAAGCGTTCAATAAAAGGCACTTCGGTGAACATCATGGATAAATTAGCTGCAAAACGAGGCATTGCATTAACTCCTTAATTCCGCAATTTCACCTGCGGTCAGATAACGGATCGGGCGGTCACCGAGAATAAAAATCAGCTTTGCCGTTTCCTCCAGCTCTTCCATATTGTTGGCGGCTTCTTGCAGGCTTTCACCGCAAACCACTGGGCCATGATTTGCCAGTAAAAAAGCCTGATTGTCTGCTGCCAGTTCCGCCAGATCCTGTGCGATGCGTTTATCGCCCGGTCGGTAATAAGGCACCAGCGGGACATTTCCCATCCGCATCACCACGTATGGTGTGAACGGACGAATAACGTTGCTGCTGTCCAGCCCTTGCAGGCAGGAAAGCGCCGTCGACCATGTGCTGTGCAAATGCACCACCGCTTTACAGCGCGGATTGTTGCGATACAGCGCCAGATGAAAGAGCACCTCTTTCGAGGGTTTGTCACCACTTAACCATTCGCCATCCGCGGCGACTTTGGAAAGCCGCTGCGGATCGAGATTGCCCAGGCATGAACCTGTCGGTGTCGCCAGTAAATTCCCGTCAGGTAAAAGCAGCGACAGATTGCCAGCCGAACCGGTTGCATAGCCGCGCTGAAAGAATGAACTGGCAATCCGCGTCATCTCCTCTCGCAAAGACTGCTCTACTTTTGCGAAATCGCTCATGATAAAAACTCTCTTTGGGCTCGTGAAAAAAAGGCTTCATCACCGAAGTTGCCAGATTTAAGGGCGAGTGAGACAGGCTTATCCAGTGCGTTTACCCACGGCACGCCGGGGGAAATGGTTGGGCCAATATGAAACCCTTTTATGCCCAGGCTCTGTGTGACTACGCCGGAGGTCTCACCGCCTGCGACAATAAAGCGTGTCACGCCTTCCGCTGCTAACCGCGCCGCTAGTTGAGAAAATAGAGTTTCTACTGCCTGACTGGCTTTTTGTGCACCGTATTGCTGTTGAATTGCTGCCAATGCGTCAGTGCTGGCGGTGGCAAAAACCAGTGGAGCAAGTACACTTTCCTGGCCCAGAACCCACTCTGCCAGTTCGTGTGCATAAGCGGCCAGAGTTTCGGTTGAGAGGCAGCGTGCCACATCAACTTCACGGGCTGGTGCAATTTGACGGTAATGTGCCACCTGGCGGTTGGTCATTTGAGAGCATGAACCGGAGAGCACTACGCCGCGCCCAGCGAGCGGATGCCCTGCTTCGCGAGCCTGGTTACCGTTTTCTTGCGCCCACTGCCGGGCCAGGCCAATCGCCAGACCAGAACCGCCCGTTACCAGTGGGGCATCGCGCAAGGCTTCTCCCTGAATTTCCAGATGGTGTTCGGTCAGCGCATCAAGCACCGCGTAGCGGTAGCCCTCTTGCTGTAAGCGAGCCAGCTCTTGACGAACGGCATCCACACCTTGTTCGAAAACATGTGCCGAAACGACGCCGCAGCGCCCTGTGGATTGCGCTTCAACCAGACGGGGAAGATAGCTGTCGGTCATGGGATTTACCGGGTGATGGCGCATCCCGGATTCGGCCAGCAGTTGATTCATTACGAACAAATACCCCTGATAAACCGTACGTCCGTTGACCGGCAGGGCCGGAGAGAAGACCGTAAACGGCGTGTCGAGAGCATCCATTAATGCATCGGTAACCGGGCCGATATTACCTTTCGCCGTACTGTCGAAAGTAGAGCAGTATTTGAAATAGATCTGTTTGCAACCTTGCTGTTGCAACCAGCTCAGAGCCGCCAGCGATTGCTGTGTGGCTTCAACCACCGGACAGGAGCGCGTTTTCAGGCTGATCACCAGTGCGTCGATTGCTTCCGGCATTTTACCTGTTGGAACACCGTTAATTTGTACCGTTGGTAGACCGTTTTCCACCAGAAAACTGGCGATATCCGTCGCGCCGGTAAAATCATCGGCGATAACGCCAATCTTGATCATGATTTCGCTCCCGGTAGAGTGATGCCAGAGAAAATCTTGATAACTGCGCTATCGTCTTCTTTCCCGTAACCTGCGTTACTGGCGCTGGTGAACATATTCAATGCTGTTGAGGCCAATGGCAGCGGGAAGTGCAGGGCTTTGGCTGTATCGGCAACCAGACCAAGATCCTTAACAAAAATATCGACGGCTGAATGCGGGGTGTAATCGCCATCCACCACATGACGCATCCGGTTTTCGAACATCCAGGAATTTCCGGCGGCATTGGTCACGACGTCATACATCACATCCAGCGGGATCCCCGCACGGGCTGCAAGTGCCATCGCTTCGGCTCCGGCAGCAATATGTACGCCCGCTAACAACTGGTGAATAATTTTTACGGTCGAACCTAGTCCCGGTTCTGCACCTATGCGATAAACTTTTCCGGCAACGGCTTCCAGCACGGGTGCCAGTCGTTCAAAGGCAATATCGCTACCGGAGGCCATGACAGTCATTTCACCGTTAGCGGCTTTTACTGCACCACCAGAAACTGGCGCATCCAGCATTTCCAGATCGAATCCAGCCAGAGCGGTAGCAATTTCTTGCGCATCAGCACTAGCGATAGTGGAAGAAACCATTACTGCCGTACCGGGTTTCAGATGTTGTGCAACGCCTGTTTCACCAAACAGCACCTGTTTAACCTGGGCCGCATTGACCACCAGCACCAGCAGAGCGTCCAGTTTTTCGGCAAACGTCGCGGCGTTATCAGAAACCCCGCAAGCACCTGCCTCTTTCAACGTAGCGCAGGCATTGCTGTTCAGGTCTGCGCCCCAGGTAGAAAGACCTGCGCGGACACATGACAGTGCTGCTCCCATTCCCATTGACCCTAAGCCAACGATACCGACATGAAACTCAGATCCCGTTTTCATCTGCTCTCCTTGTTAATTTAAGTAATATTTTGTTTGATATTGTGAATATAAGCGCTGGAAGATAACGATATGGTGAGCTGATTCACATAAATTAACATTGTGTGTTATTTTATGTGAACTAAGCGTTAGTTGCGCCGCGCACGTTTCGCAGGCAAATAGCGTAGAATGTCAGCAGGACAAAGGAAGGAGCAAAAGTTGATACCCGTAGAGCGTCGCCAAATCATCCTTGAGATGGTAGCTGAAAAAGGCATTGTCAGTATTGCTGAACTAACGGACAGAATGAATGTGTCACATATGACCATTCGTCGGGATTTACAAAAACTGGAGCAGCAGGGAGCCGTTGTGCTGGTGTCCGGAGGCGTCCAGTCTCCGGGACGCGTGGCGCATGAACCTTCTCATCAGGTAAAAACTGCGCTGGCAATGACGCAAAAAGCGGCTATTGGCAAGCTGGCGGCAAGTCTTGTTCAGCCGGGAAGTTGTATCTATCTGGATGCGGGAACGACCACGTTAGCGATAGCACAGCATCTGATTCACATGGAGTCACTGACTGTGGTCACAAACGATTTCGTTATTGCGAACTACTTGCTCGACAACAGTAATTGCACAATTATTCACACTGGCGGTGCAGTGTGTCGGGAAAACCGTTCCTGTGTCGGGGAAGCCGCTGCGACCATGCTGCGCAGCCTGATGATTGATCAGGCTTTTATTTCTGCATCGTCATGGAGTGTGCGGGGGATTTCTACGCCAGCGGAAGATAAAGTCACGGTGAAACGGGCGATTGCCAGTGCCAGCCGCCAGCGAGTTTTGGTCTGTGATGCGACGAAATATGGTCAGGTGGCGACATGGCTGGCGTTACCATTAAGCGAGTTTGATCAGATTATTACAGACGACGGTTTGCCGGAGAGTGCCAGTCGCGCGCTGGCGAAGCAGGATCTCTCTTTGCTGGTAGCGAAAAATGAATAATGGCCTGCAATAACATCTGGTTACTCATGCTTCACAGAAGAAGCATGAGACTACCTTATTTTATAAAATGACAGCCGCCCACTTTTCGGCGATCCGGTATCAATATAAATCTGGTTAGCGAACGTCTGAATGTTATCAAACATCATATGTCCAAATATAAAATAATCAGCGCCGTTTATTTGTTGTAACTCGCCATTAAGCGATTTCTGCACACGATCAACAGGCCAGAGTAATTCGCTCTCCGCTATTTCTTTACCAAAGAGATATTCACTCCCCGGATAATCTGCATGTGCGATGACATATTTTATTATGTCGTTAGTGATTTCAATAATATGTGGAAGGTGATGGAATTTCAGCAACAGATCTATTGCCTCTTGTTGCTCTGAATCATTTAAATCGAAAAACCAGTCACCACCGCTGGCAAGCCACATATTGCCATCGCCGGTCGCGAACGCATCCAGCGCCATTGCTTCGTGGTTGCCTTTAACGGAGATAAACCAGGGCTGGTTTAGCAGGCGCAGGACGTCAAGACTCTCCGGCCCACGATCGATGTTATCGCCTACCGAAATAAGTAAGTCGGTTTCGGGGAAAAAAGAGAGTTGATGTAAGCGGGATTGTAATAACTGATATTCACCATGAATATCACCAACGACCCATATATGGCGATAGTGATGGGCATTGATTTTTTGATAGCGTGTAGATGGCATGGTTTGACCCTGTAAAATAAGCTTTCCTATTATACAGGGTATTTTTATTTGATTCGTCAGTTGTCGTTAATATTCCCGATAGCAAAAGACTATCGGGAGTTGTTATTACACCAGACTCTTCAAGCGATAAATCCACTCCAGCGCCTGACGCGGAGTCAGTGAATCCGGGTCCAGGTTTTCCAGTGCCTCGACCGCAGGCGAAGTTTCTTCTGGTACGGACAGCAAAGACATTTGCGTACCATCCACTTGCGTAGCGGCGGCGTTCGGCGAAATGCTTTCCAGCTCACGCAGTTTTTGCCGTGCGCGCTTAATAACCTCTTTCGGTACGCCCGCCAGAGCAGCAACCGCCAGACCGTAGCTTTTGCTCGCCGCGCCGTCCTGCACGCTGTGCATAAAGGCGATAGTGTCGCCGTGCTCCAGCGCATCGAGATGTACGTTGGCGACGCCTTCCATTTTCTCCGGTAGCTGGGTCAGCTCGAAATAGTGGGTGGCAAACAGCGTCAATGCCTTAATCTTATTCGCCAGATTTTCTGCGCACGCCCACGCCAGCGACAGACCATCGTAGGTGGACGTTCCACGCCCGATCTCATCCATTAACACCAGACTGTATTCGGTGGCGTTATGTAAAATATTGGCGGTTTCAGTCATCTCCACCATAAAGGTTGAGCGCCCGGAAGCCAGGTCATCTGCCGCGCCTACGCGGGTAAAGATGCGATCGATAGGTCCAATCTCGACTTTTTGTGCCGGTACATAGCTGCCGATGTAGGCCATCAGCGCAATCAGTGCGGTCTGGCGCATATAGGTACTTTTACCGCCCATGTTCGGGCCGGTAATAATCAACATACGGCGCTGCGGCGACAGATTCAGCGGGTTAGCGATAAATGGCTCATTCAGTACTTGTTCAACTACCGGATGGCGACCTTCGGTAATGCGAATGCCCGGTTTATCAATGAAGGTCGGGCAGGTGTAGTTCAGGGTATAGGCCCGTTCCGCCAGGTTAACCAGCACGTCGAGTTCCGCCAGCGCGCTCGCGCTCTGTTGCAACGCTTCCAGATGCGGCAACAGCAGGTCGAACAGCTCTTCATAAAGCTGTTTTTCCAGTGCCAGTGCTTTGCCTTTTGAGGTGAGAACTTTATCTTCGTACTCTTTTAGCTCTGGAATGATGTAGCGCTCGGCGTTTTTCAGCGTCTGGCGACGCATGTAGTTGATGGGGGCCAGATGGCTTTGCCCACGGCTGATTTGAATGTAGTAGCCGTGCACCGCATTAAAGCCAACTTTCAGCGTGTCCAGGCCGGTACGTTCACGCTCGCGGACTTCCAGACGCTCCAGATAATCGGTCGCGCCGTCAGCCAGCGCGCGCCACTCATCCAGCTCTTCGTTATAGCCCGATGCGATAACACCACCGTCGCGTACCAGCACCGGCGGTGTGTCGATGATTGCTCGCTCCAGCAGATCGCGCAGCTCGGCAAACTCGCCCATCTTCTCACGTAGCGCCTGTACCGGTGCACTATCGACAGTTTCTAACTGCGCACGCAGCTCCGGCAGTTGCTGGAAAGCGTGGCGCATACGGGCCAGATCGCGTGGGCGAGCAGTTCGTAAAGCCAGACGTGCCAGAATACGTTCCAGGTCGCCGACCTGACGCAGTACCGGCTGCAACTCGGCGGTGAAATCCTGCAATGCGCCAATAGTTTGCTGGCGCTCAAGCAACACGCGGGTATCGCGCACTGGCATATGCAGCCAGCGTTTCAGCATACGACTACCCATCGGCGTGACGGTGCAGTCGAGCACAGAAGCCAGCGTATTTTCCGCACCGCCCGCCAGGTTCTGAGTAATTTCCAGGTTACGACGTGTCGCGGCATCCATAATGATGCTGTCCTGCTCACGTTCCATGGTGATAGAACGAATATGCGGCAGGGTCGTGCGTTGGGTATCTTTCGCATACTGCAACAGACAACCGGCAGCACAAAGTCCGCGCGGCGCGTTCTCGACGCCAAAACCGACCAGATCGCGGGTGCCAAATTGCAGATTCAACTGCTGGCGCGCGGTGTCGATTTCAAACTCCCACAGCGGGCGACGGCGCAGGCCGCGACGGCCTTCAATCAGCGACATCTCGGCGAAATCTTCTGCATACAGCAGTTCCGCCGGATTAGTGCGTTGCAGCTCTGCCGCCATCGTTTCGCGGTCGGCCGGTTCGCTCAGGCGAAAACGCCCGGAGCTGATATCCAGCGTCGCGTAGCCGAAACCTTTGCTGTCCTGCCAGATAGCCGCCAGCAGGTTGTCCTGACGCTCCTGTAACAGGGCTTCATCGCTGATGGTGCCTGGCGTAACGATACGCACAACTTTGCGCTCAACCGGACCTTTGCTGGTCGCCGGATCGCCAATTTGTTCGCAGATGGCAACGGACTCGCCCTGATTCACCAGTTTGGCGAGGTAGTTTTCCACCGCATGGTAGGGAATCCCCGCCATCGGGATCGGCTCTCCCGCCGAAGCACCGCGTTTGGTCAGTGAAATATCCAGCAGTTGCGACGCGCGTTTTGCGTCGTCATAAAACAGTTCATAAAAATCACCCATCCGGTAAAACAGCAGGATCTCGGGATGCTGGGCTTTCAGCTTGAGATACTGCTGCATCATGGGCGTATGGGCGTCGAAATTTTCTATTGCACTCATGGGGTTATGTCCGGTTCCCTGATATTAAATGGGGTGTGATGGTTTTTATTTTCGTTGTAATCACATAAGGCGCACATGATACCGGAGTTAATCATTTCAGGGGAAGAAGCGAACGGCGAGTTCTTGATGCTGGTTCCGGGAAAGATGCTGTTTTGCAGCTTTTGCGTGATGCTTATGAAGCAAGTACGCAAAATTGCGTCGGTTGAATAAACCTCCTCCTTCAGAGCCATAGTCCCCTTTCAAATTAAGTTGTAATATAAATACACCTTAAGAGTATGGAGGCAGCATGTCCGGCAAGCGTATCTCTCGTGAAAAACTGACGATTAAAAAAATGATCGATCTTTATCAAGCGAAATGCCCGCAGGCGTCAGCGGAGCCGGAGCATTACGAGGCGTTGTTTGTTTACGCGCAAAAGCGGCTGGATAAATGTGTGTTCGGCGAAGAGAAACCAGCCTGTAAGCAGTGTCCGGTGCACTGTTACCAGCCAGCAAAGCGTGAAGAGATGAAACAGATTATGCGTTGGGCCGGGCCGCGAATGCTGTGGCGTCATCCGATCTTAACCGTGCGTCATCTCATCGATGACAAGCGTCCGGTGCCAGAACTGCCGGAAAAATATCGTCCGAAAAAAACTCGTGAATAGTATGCCGGACAGGCAGATCTGTCCGGCAATTTGCAGTTAAATCAATGCCGATTTATCAATTCCAAGCCGCTTCATCCGTGACAGCAAGGTCGTGCGTTTCAGCCCCAGACGTTGCGCAGCGCCTTTAGGCCCGGCAACCACGCCGTTGGTTTCTTTCAGCACGCGAACAATCAACTGATATTCATCTTCGCCCTCCTGGGCGACAACCGTTGCGGCAGGCGGCGTTTCAGGTTCCGGTAAAACAATATCTGGCAATGACAGCTGCAGCACGTTGCCGCGTGTTAGCAATACTGCGCGCTCAATGACGTTTTCCAGTTCGCGTACGTTACCCGGCCACTCCATATTGCTCAAGGTGCGCAACGTCTCGGCAGGAATGCTGTCGATATTGCGCCCCAGACGACGGGCAATTTTGAAGGTAAAGGCTTTCGCCAGCAGCGGAATATCTTCCGGACGCTCGCGTAGTGGCGGCAGGTGAATCGGGAATACGTTCAGGCGGTAATAGAGATCGCTACGGAACTCACGGTCGGCGACCATTTTTTTCAGATCGCGGTTAGTCGCGGCGATTAGACGCACATCCGTCTGAATGATTTTGTTGCTGCCGAGACGTTCAAACTCCTGTTCCTGTAATACACGCAGCAACTTCGGCTGTAACTCCAGTGGCATATCGCCCACTTCGTCGAGGAACAGGGAGCTTTTATCCGCCAGTTCAAAACGACCAATGCGCTGGGCGCTGGCACCGGTAAAAGCCCCACGCTCATGACCAAACAGATCGCTTTCCAGTAATCCGGCAGGCATCGCCGCGCAGTTCATTTTGACCATGCGGCGATTATTACGCCCACTGAGATTATGGATCGCGCGGGCAATCAGCTCTTTACCCGTGCCAGTTTCACCGAGGATCAGCACGGTACTGTCACTTTGCGCCACCATTTCAACTTGTTTAAGCACGCTGTACATGGCTTCGCTGCGGCCAATAATCTCGCCAAATTCACTATCAACATTGTTGAGCTGCTCGGTCAGGGCGAGGTTTTCATCAACCAGCCGTTCTTTCAGACGATGGATTTCCTGATAGGCGAGGGCGTTATCGACAGCGATTGCCACACGTTCGGCAATCTGGCGCAGCAAATTCAGATTGGTAGTGGTAAACACTTTCTCTTCGCATTGCGCCAGTTTCAGCACGCCCAGCATGGTGTCGCCAGACATCAGCGGTAACAGGCACAAGGTTTGAATCTGGTTGCCCCAGGTGTCGAACAACATGCGTTCATAGGGGGCTAAATCGTCCCGCTCGTGGAGATTGATCAGCAGCATCTCTTTACTTTTGAACACGCGTTCGGTGAGGGTTCCGGCTTCATCGACTTCGCTCTGTTCGTGGGCGGGATGTTGTTTATCAAGATAGTGAGTGGAGTAGATGTTGAGTTTGTTTTTACGGTGGCTGCGTAAGACGATACTGATATCGTCAATGTCGAAATAGTAATGGATTTCTTTGGCGACTTCGCTGACCAGTTCGTCCATATCCAGGCGGGAAAGCACCGCGTTGGTAATGGCAACCAGGATGCGGAAGTTATCGCGCTCCCGGCATAACAACTCATAGTCGACATTGTTGACGACGCGGCTCTGGATTTGTTCGGTGACGACAGAAACGATCTGCGTAAATGTTTGCAGACGATTGAACTCTTTTTCGCCCCAGGGGCGATCGTCATAACGAATAAATTCACAGCCACCAAAAATATGCCCTTCCGCCGCCAGTGGCATCAGGCAATAGTGACCAAATTTTGGGTATAGCCCACCTGCGGCCAGCTGCGGCCAGGTTTCACAAAATTCTTCGTAACTGCAATGCAGCGTATCAGGGCGCGACAAAATGCTGCGTACCGGACCGTGTGCCAGAACAGTTTCGTCTTCATATTTAATGGGGGTGTCTTTTTCACGCGATGCGTAATAAGACGCACGTTGAGTCTGCGCTTGCCACAACACAATAGCCGCGTTGTCGGCGAGCGCAGAACGCTTTACCAGTTGCGAAAGAGCCTCACACAGCGAGGCCAGATCGGGCTGCTGCAATAGTGTCCGAGTGATGTCGAACAACCCTTGCTGTCCGAGATCACTCATCGGTGTATATGACATTTTGTTCTTCCAGGAAAGCACCGCAAAGCGGTGCAAAAGGTCATTGACTAACTATAGGAGATTTAGAATTTTATTAGCATATACGCGGAAGCGGTTCGGCGTGTGGTAAATCGAGGGTTCGTTTCACGCCATACAGACCGGCAAGACGAACACCTTTACGTTCCACCACTTCACCAATCAGCGCCGCGTCTTTTCCCAGTGGATGGGAATGTAACGCTGCCAGCACTTGCTCTGCCGCGTTGCGTTCAACGGCGATCACCAGTTTGCCTTCGTTGGCAAAGTTAAGGGCGTCCAGCCCCAGCAGTTCGCAAACGCCGCGCACGGCAGGTTTAACCGGCAGTGCCGCTTCTGAAATTTCAATACCACAACCGCAGGCTGCCGCGAACTCATGAACTACCGCGTTCACACCACCACGGGTGGCATCACGCAGCGCTTTCACGCCGGGAATGTCACGCAGCGTCTGAATAAGCGGCGTCAGTACCGAGCAGTCGCTGACCAGTTCGCCATCCAGCCCCAGCTGCTCACGCAGGTTAAGGATAGTCGCCCCGTGGTCGCCGAGCGTGCCGCTAACCAGTAATACATCGCCTGCGGTTAGCGTCTGTGCGCCCCAGTGAATATTCGCCGGAATTGCGCCCATGCCAGCGGTGTTGATAAACAGTTTATCTGCCGCGCCGCGCTGCACCACTTTAGTATCGCCAGTAACGATGGCAATGCCTGCCGTGCGGGCGGTTTCTGCCATGCTGGTCACTACGGCTTTCAGTGTCTCCATCGGCAATCCTTCTTCGAGGATAAAGCCACAGGAGAGATAGCGCGGAATAGCGCCACTGACCGCAACGTCATTCGCAGTGCCGCAAATCGCCAGCTTGCCGATATTACCGCCAGGAAAGAACAGCGGGTCAATGACGTAACTGTCGGTGGAGAACGCCAGACGATCGCCTTCTGCTACCAGCTGCGCCAGATCAAGACGTGCCTGATCTTCCTGCTCTGCCAGCCACGGGTTGGCAAAGGCTTCCATAAACAGGCTGTTGATTAATTGCTGCATCGCCTGGCCGCCGCTGCCGTGGGCGAGTTGGATATTATTCACGCTTCACTCTCCTGCTGACGATACTGATACCACGCGGCGCACGCTCCTTCGGAGGAGACCATCAGTGCACCAAATGCGGTTTGAGGATTACAGGTGTTACCAAACAGCGGGCATTGATGCGGCTTACATTTGCCCGTTAATACTTCACCACAACGTGCGCGCGGGTCATCGCAGACCTGCTGCGGTGCCGGGCGGAAATGCGCTTCGGCATCGAATCGTTGATAATCTGGCGTCAGGTGTACACCAGAAGATTCAATCACGCCTAAGCCGCGCCATTCGCTGTCGCCGTTGACACAGAACACATCGGCAATCGCCTGTTGCGCCAGCAGGTTACCGGCATCCGGTACCACCCGACGATACTGATTCTCTACCTTGCTGTGGGCCGCTATTTTCTGCTCCACCAGCATGACCACGCCTTGCAGTAGATCAAGCGGTTCGAAACCAGCCACCACCAGCGGACGATGAAAATCGCTGGCGATAAAATTATAGGCATCAGTGCCGATAACCATACTAACGTGGCCCGGCGCGAGGAACGCGTCGATACCGTTATCCGGCTGTTCCAGCAAACTGCGAAGCGTCGGGATAAGCGTAATATGCTGGCAGAAGAAGTAAAAATTCTGCACATCACGCGCTTTCGCCTGTTGCAGAGTGATGGCGGTGGTCGGCATGGTGGTTTCAAAACCTAAGCCGAAGAACACCACTTTGCGGGTTGGATTCTCCTGCGCCAGTTTCAACGCATCCATCGGCGAGTAAACGATGCGCACATCGGCACCGCGTGCTTTTGCCTGCAACAGCGATCCCTGTTTCCCTGGTACGCGCATGGCGTCGCCAAAGGTACAGAAGATGACTTCCGGATGGCTGGCAATCTCCACGCAGGTGTCGATTCTACCCATCGGCAGTACGCACACCGGGCAACCCGGACCGTGGATAAACTCAACGTTTTCAGGCAGTAACTGGTCGAGGCCGAATTTAAAAATAGCGTGGGTATGACCACCGCACACTTCCATAATCCGCAGAGGGCGTTCGGCGGTGTAAGAGAGATGTGAAGCACGTTCGCGCAGATGCTCAATTAACTGCATCACCTGTTCCGGCGCGCGATATTCATCAACAAAACGCATTATTTTTCCTCGCCATACAACAGCGCGCCGACATCCGGCTCAACGTCAAACATGTTTTGTAAGGCGTCGAGAGTGTCGCGTGCTTCGGCTTCATTAATTACGCTCATGGCAAAGCCAACGTGTACCAGTACCCACTGGCCCACGCGCGGCTGACCGTTTTCATCGCAGCTGCCGACTAACGTTAAATCGACATCGCGCTGAATGCCGCAGACGTCGACTTTTGCCTGGTTGCCGTCAATGGTGCGGATCTGGCCGGGAACGCCTATGCACATCGCTGTGTCTCCAGCCAGTTCAGCCACTGGTCCATCCCTTCACCGCTGGTGGCGGAAATAAGGATGATTTCAATTTCTGGATTGACTTCGCGGGCGCAGGCGATGCACTTTTCAACGTCAAAGTTGAGATACGGCAACAGGTCAACTTTGTTGAGCAGCATCAGCGAGGCGGCGGCAAACATATGCGGATATTTCAGCGGTTTGTCTTCACCTTCGGTAACGGAAAGCACCGCCACTTTGTGTTTTTCACCGAGATCGAAGCTGGCCGGGCATACGAGGTTGCCAACGTTTTCGATAAACAGAATACCGTTATCGTCCAGTGGCAGACGCGGTGCGGCGTCGGCAATCATCTGTGCGTCAAGATGGCAGCCTTTACCGGTGTTCACCTGAATCGCTGGTGTGCCGGTAGCGCGAATGCGTGCGGCATCGTTCACGGTTTGCTGGTCACCTTCAATAACCGCGCACGGAACGCTGTCTTTCAGGCGCATTAAGGTTTCCGTCAGCAGGGTGGTTTTACCGGAACCAGGGCTGGAAACCAGGTTGAGCACCAGTTGCTTGCGGGCAGCAAAGCGCGCGCGGTTGCGTTCAGCCAGACGGTTATTTTTGTCCAGCACGTCAATTTCGACTTCCAGCATCCGACGCTGGCTCATGCCCGGCGCGTGAGTGCCCGCTTCGCCATGACCGTAATGCAGGTCGCCTTCTTCAGTCTGGCTGGGGGTAAATTCAGGCGCTTTAATGCCGGTGATTTTCATCTTCGGGCGTGCCGCCGGGGCAAATGGCGCGCTACGAAACGCGGAATGAGGGTTATGTTCATCACCCTCGATATACAGGTTGCCTTCACCGCAACCGCATGTTGTACACATCGCTCACTCCTGGTCTATTTCTATCCGCCGAATCTGTAAACCGTCGTCTGCCACAATCTGTAGCATGTCACCATGACACTGTGGACAGCGGCGGACGCGCTGGGTCAGTAGCGTCACATACTGTTGGCATGTTTCACACCAGCATTCGGCCTCTTGTTCTTCGAGGTGCAGTTTACAACCTTCCGCCACGCTGCCGCGGCAAACCAGATCAAAACAAAAGGCAAGAGAGCTGGTTTCGACACAAGAAAATGCGCCAATTTTGAGCCAGACCCCAGTTACGCGTTTTGCGCCGTGTTTTGCGGACTGCTGTTCGATCAATTCCAGTGCCCGTTGGCAGAGGGTTATTTCGTGCATATCGCCTCCCATTAACTATTGCCAGCTACAAGCAATAATTGTGCCAGTGTTGATTATCCCTGCGGTGAATAATGTCGATGATGTCGAAATGACACGTCGACACGGCGACGAAATTCATCTTTATCTTAAAAATCTCTTTAATAACAATAAATTAAAAGTTGGCACAAAAAATGCTTAAAGCTGGCATCTCTGTTAAACGGGTAACCTGACAATGACTATTTGGGAAATAAGCGAGAAAGCCGATTACATCGCACAGCGGCATCGTCGCCTACAGGACCAGTGGCACATCTACTGCAATTCGCTGGTTCAGGGGATCACGTTATCGAAAGCGCGCCTGCATCACGCCATGAGCTGCGCGCCGGACAAAGAACTCTGTTTCGTCCTTTTTGAACATTTTCGTATTTACGTCACCCTGGCGGATGGCTTTAACAGCCACACCATCGAGTATTACGTCGAAACAAAAGATGGCGAAGACAAACAGCGGATTGCGCAGGCGCAACTGAGCATTGACGGCATGATTGATGGCAAGGTCAACATCCGCGATCGCGAACAGGTTCTGGAACACTATCTCGAAAAAATCGCTGGCGTTTACGACAGCTTATACACCGCCATTGAAAACAATGTGCCGGTGAATTTAAGCCAACTGGTAAAGGGACAAAGCCCGGCAGCATGAGCTGAGGCTTTGCCCGTTTTGCAGGCGTTACGCCTGTTTGGGGATGGGCGTGTCGATGAGTGTCGAAAATGACATTTCATCGGCATGTTTTCGTCAAAAATGACAATCACCTGAGGAATGCCTGGTGAATCGTTTTGTAATTGCTGACTCCACGCTCTGTATCGGCTGCCACACTTGTGAGGCCGCCTGTTCAGAGACGCATCGCCAGCACGGCCTGCAATCAATGCCGCGCCTGAGAGTGATGCTGAATGAAAAAGAATCTGCGCCGCAGCTCTGTCACCACTGTGAAGATGCACCCTGCGCGGTGGTCTGCCCGGTTAACGCCATCACCCGCGTTGATGGGGCCGTGCAGTTGAATGAAAGCCTGTGCGTAAGCTGCAAGCTGTGCGGCATCGCCTGCCCGTTTGGCGCAATTGAATTTTCCGGCAGCCGTCCGCTGGATATTCCTGCAAATGCCAATACCCCGAAAGCGCCACCGGCACCGCCTGCTCCGGCGCGTATCAGTACGCTGCTTGACTGGGTGCCGGGTATTCGCGCGATCGCCGTCAAATGTGACCTTTGTAGCTTTGATGAACAAGGTCCGGCCTGCGTGCGGATGTGCCCGACCAAAGCCCTGCATCTGGTGGATAACACCGATATCGCCCGCGTTAGCAAACGTAAGCGTGAGCTGACCTTTAACACGGACTTTGGCGATCTCACCTTGTTTCAGCAGGCTCAAAGTGGAGAGGCTAAATGAGCGCAATTTCCCTGATCAATAGCGGCGTGGCGTGGTTTGTCGCCGCCGCTGTTCTGGCATTTCTCTTTTCTTTTCAAAAGGCGCTAAGCGGCTGGATAGCCGGAATTGGCGGCGCGGTTGGTAGCCTGTATACGGCAGCCGCGGGCTTTACTGTGCTGACTGGCGCGGTTGGCGTGAGCGGTGCGCTGTCGCTGGTAAGCTACGATGTGCAAATCTCTCCGCTTAACGCGATTTGGCTGATTACGCTCGGTCTGTGCGGTCTGTTTGTCAGCCTCTACAACATTGACTGGCATCGCCACGCGCAGGTGAAGTGCAACGGCTTGCAGATCAATATGTTGATGGCTGCCGCCGTCTGCGCCGTCATCGCCAGCAACCTCGGCATGTTCGTGGTAATGGCTGAAGTCATGGCCTTGTGTGCGGTGTTCCTTACCAGCAACAGCAAAGAGGGCAAACTGTGGTTTGCGCTGGGGCGTCTTGGCACTCTGCTGCTGGCGATTGCTTGCTGGCTGCTGTGGCAGCGTTATGGCACGCTGGATCTGCGCCTGCTGGATATGCGTATGCAACAGCTGCCGCTCGGTTCCGATATCTGGCTGCTCGGTGTGATTGGCTTTGGCCTGCTGGCCGGGATTATTCCGCTGCACGGCTGGGTGCCGCAGGCACATGCTAACGCCTCTGCGCCAGCTGCCGCGTTGTTTTCTACGGTAGTCATGAAAATTGGCCTGCTGGGCATGTTAACCCTGTCACTGCTTGGCGGTAATGCACCGCTGTGGTGGGGGATCGCGCTGCTGGTGCTCGGCATGATCACCGCGTTCGTCGGTGGTCTGTATGCGTTGATGGAACACAACATCCAGCGCCTGCTGGCTTACCACACCCTGGAAAATATCGGCATTATTCTGCTGGGGCTGGGCGCTGGCGTAACGGGTATCGCGCTCGAACAACCGGCACTGATTGCTCTTGGCCTGGTCGGTGGTCTGTACCATCTGCTTAACCATAGCCTGTTCAAAAGCGTACTGTTCCTCGGAGCGGGGAGCGTCTGGTTCCGTACCGGTCATCGCGATATCGAAAAACTCGGTGGTATTGGCAAGAAAATGCCGGTTATCTCCATCGCCATGTTAGTCGGGTTAATGGCAATGGCTGCGCTGCCGCCGCTGAACGGGTTTGCCGGGGAATGGGTTATCTATCAATCCTTCTTCAAACTGAGCAATAGCGGCGCGTTTGTTGCCCGTCTGCTGGGGCCGCTGCTCGCTGTGGGTCTGGCAATTACCGGTGCGCTGGCGGTGATGTGTATGGCGAAAGTCTATGGCGTCACGTTCCTCGGCGCGCCGCGTACCAAAGAAGCCGAAAACGCCACCTGTGCGCCGCTCCTGATGAGCGTAAGCGTAGTGGCACTGGCGATTTGCTGCGTAATTGGCGGTGTTGCTGCGCCGTGGCTGCTGCCGATGCTCTCTGCTGCTGTACCTCTGCCTCTGGAGCCTGCTAACACCACCGTTTCTCAACCAATGATCACATTGCTGCTGATTGCCTGCCCGCTGCTGCCATTCATCATTATGGCGATTTGCAAAGGCGACCGCCTGCCGTCACGTTCCCGCGGTGCGGCCTGGGTGTGCGGCTACGACCATGAAAAATCAATGGTGATTACCGCTCACGGTTTTGCCATGCCGGTGAAACAGGCGTTTGCGCCAGTGCTGAAACTGCGCAAATGGCTGAATCCGGTGTCGCTGGTGCCGGGCTGGCAGTGCGAAGGTAGTGCGTTGCTGTTCCGCCGGATGGCGCTGGTTGAACTGGCGGTACTGGTGGTGATTATTGTTTCACGAGGAGCCTGAGAATGAGTGTTTTATATCCGTTAATTCAGGCGCTGGTGTTATTTGCCGTTGCGCCGCTGCTCTCCGGTATTACCCGCGTGGCGCGCGCCCGTCTGCATAACCGTCGTGGGCCGGGTGTGTTGCAGGAGTATCGTGACATTTTCAAACTGCTGGGCCGCCAGAGCGTTGGCCCGGATGCCTCCGGCTGGGTGTTCCGCCTGACGCCGTATGTGATGGTGGGCGTCATGCTGACTATCGCTACTGCGCTGCCGGTGGTGACCGTCGGTTCTCCGCTGCCGCAACTGGGCGATTTGATCACCTTACTGTATCTCTTTGCCATCGCGCGTTTCTTCTTTGCTATTTCCGGTCTGGATACCGGTAGCCCGTTTACTGCTATCGGCGCGAGCCGTGAAGCGATGCTTGGCGTGCTGGTCGAACCGATGCTGCTGCTTGGTCTGTGGGTTGCCGCACAGGTTGCCGGTTCCACCAACATCAGCAACATCACCGACACCGTTTATCACTGGCCGCTGAGCCAGAGCATCCCGCTGGTGCTGGCGCTTTGTGCCTGTGCGTTCGCCACTTTTATCGAAATGGGCAAACTGCCGTTCGACCTGGCGGAAGCCGAGCAGGAGTTGCAGGAAGGTCCGCTCTCCGAATACAGCGGTAGCGGCTTTGGCGTCATGAAATGGGGTATCAGCCTGAAACAGCTGGTGGTGTTGCAGATGTTCGTCGGGGTGTTTATTCCGTGGGGACAAATGGAAACCTTCACCGCTGGTGGACTGCTGCTGGCGCTGGTGATTGCCATCGTCAAACTGGTGGTCGGCGTCCTGGTTATCGCGCTGTTCGAAAACAGCATGGCCCGTCTGCGTCTTGATATTACTCCGCGCATTACCTGGGCTGGGTTTGGCTTTGCATTTTTAGCGTTCGTCTCCTTGCTGGCGGCGTGATTAAAGAGAGTTTGAGCATGTCTGAAGAAAAATTAGGTCAACATTATCTCGCCGCGCTGAATGAGGCATTTCCGGGCGTCGTGCTGGACCACGCCTGGCAGACCAAAGATCAGCTGACTGTCACCGTAAAGGTGAACTACCTGCCGGAAGTGGTGGAGTTTCTTTACTACAAACAGGGTGGCTGGCTGTCGGTGCTGTTTGGTAACGACGAACGCAAACTGAATGGTCATTACGCCGTTTATTACGTGCTGTCGATGGAGAAGGGCACTAAGTGTTGGGTAACGGTTCGCGTCGAAGTTGACGCCAACAAACCGGAGTATCCGTCCGTGACGCCGCGCGTTCCGGCGGCTGTGTGGGGCGAGCGCGAAGTGCGCGATATGTACGGTTTGATTCCGGTTGGTCTGCCGGATGAACGTCGTCTGGTGCTGCCGGATGACTGGCCGGATGAACTTTATCCGCTGCGTAAAGACAGCATGGATTATCGTCAGCGTCCGGCGCCGACCACCGATGCTGAAACCTACGAGTTCATCAATGAACTGGGTGACAAGAAAAACAACGTCGTGCCGATTGGTCCGTTGCACGTCACTTCCGACGAACCGGGTCACTTCCGTCTGTTCGTCGATGGCGAAAATATTATCGACGCCGACTACCGCCTGTTCTACGTCCATCGCGGCATGGAAAAACTGGCGGAAACCCGTATGGGGTACAACGAAGTGACCTTCCTCTCTGACCGTGTGTGCGGCATCTGCGGCTTTGCTCACAGCACCGCCTACACCACGTCGGTGGAAAACGCGATGGGTATTCAGGTGCCAGAACGTGCGCAGATGATCCGCGCCATTCTGCTGGAGGTGGAACGCCTGCACTCGCATCTGCTCAACCTCGGCCTGGCCTGTCACTTTACTGGCTTCGACTCCGGCTTTATGCAGTTCTTCCGCGTGCGTGAAACCTCCATGAAAATGGCAGAGATCCTTACCGGTGCGCGTAAAACCTACGGCCTGAACCTGATCGGCGGGATTCGTCGCGATCTGCTGAAAGATGACATGATCCAGACCCGCCAGCTGGCGCAACAAATGCGTCGTGAAGTGCAGGAGCTGGTGGATGTGCTGCTGAGTACGCCGAACATGGAACAGCGCACTGTCGGCATTGGTCGTCTGGACCCGGAAATCGCCCGCGATTTCAGTAACGTTGGCCCGATGGTCCGCGCCAGCGGACACGCTCGCGATACCCGCGCCGATCACCCGTTTGTTGGTTATGGCCTGCTGCCAATGGAAGTCCACAGCGAGCAGGGCTGCGACGTTATTTCCCGTCTGAAAGTGCGTATCAACGAAGTCTATACCGCGCTGAACATGATCGACTACGGTCTGGATAACTTGCCGGGTGGTCCGCTGATGGTGGAAGGCTTTACCTACATTCCGCACCGTTTCGCGCTGGGCTTTGCCGAAGCGCCGCGCGGCGACGATATCCACTGGAGCATGACCGGCGACAACCAGAAGCTGTACCGCTGGCGCTGCCGTGCCGCGACCTACGCGAACTGGCCGACCCTGCGCTACATGCTGCGTGGCAATACCGTTTCCGATGCGCCGCTGATTATCGGTAGCCTGGACCCTTGCTACTCCTGTACCGACCGCATGACCGTGGTCGATGTGCGTAAGAAGAAGAGCAAAGTGGTGCCGTACAAAGAACTCGAGCGTTACAGCATTGAGCGTAAAAACTCGCCGCTGAAATAAGGAATCGCCATGTTTACCTTTATCAAAAAAGTCATCAAAACCGGCACGGCGACCTCGTCTTATCCGCTGGAGCCGATTGCGGTTGATAAAAACTTCCGTGGTAAGCCAGAGCAGAACCCGCAGCAGTGCATCGGCTGCGCGGCCTGCGTCAATGCCTGCCCGTCAAACGCCTTAACGGTTGAAGCTGACCTCGCCACAGGAGAGCTTGCGTGGGAGTTTAATCTCGGGCGCTGCATCTTCTGTGGACGCTGCGAAGAAGTCTGCCCGACGGCAGCGATCAAACTGTCGCAAGAGTACGAACTGGCGGTGTGGAAGAAAGAAGATTTCCTGCAACAGTCCCGTTTTGTGCTGTGCAGCTGTCGCGTCTGCAATCGTCCTTTCGCCGTCCAGAAAGAGATCGACTACGCCATTGCGCTGCTTAAGCACAATGGTGACAGCCGCGCGGAAAACCACCGCGAAAGCTTTGAGACTTGCCCGGAATGTAAGCGCCAGAAATGCCTGGTGCCGTCCGACCGTATTGAACTGACTCGCCATATGAAAGAGGCCATCTGATGAGCAATTTATTAGGCCCCCGTGACGCCAACGGCATTCCGGTCCCGATGACGGTGGATGAATCCATCGCCAGCATGAAGGCGTCGTTACTGAAAAAAATCAAACGTTCTGCCTACGTTTACCGCGTGGACTGCGGCGGCTGCAACGGCTGCGAAATCGAAATTTTCGCCACGCTTTCGCCGCTGTTTGATGCAGAACGCTTCGGCATTAAAGTCGTTCCTTCACCGCGTCATGCGGATATTTTACTGTTTACCGGCGCGGTCACCCGTGCAATGCGATCCCCTGCGCTGCGTGCGTGGCAGTCCGCGCCGGACCCGAAAATCTGTATCTCCTACGGTGCCTGCGGTAACAGTGGCGGGATCTTCCACGATCTCTACTGCGTGTGGGGCGGTACGGATAAAATCGTCCCGGTAGATGTCTACATCCCTGGTTGCCCGCCAACGCCTGCCGCCACGCTGTACGGCTTTGCAATGGCGCTCGGCCTGCTGGAGCAGAAAATTCACGCCCGTGGCCCGGGTGAGCAGGATGAACAACCGGCGGAAATCCTGCATGGCGATATGGTGCAGCCGCTGCGTGTGAAAGTGGATCGCGAAGCACGCCGCCTGGCAGGTTATCGTTACGGTCGTCAGATTGCCGATGACTTCCTGACACAGTTAGGGCAGGGCGAAGAACAGGTTGCACGCTGGCTGGAAGCGGAAAACGATCCGCGTCTGAACGAGATTGTCAGCCATCTGAATCATGTTGTAGAAGAGGCGCGTATCCGATGAGTGAAAAGGTGGTGTTCAGTCAACTGAGCCGTAAATTTATTGATGAGAACGATGCCACGCCCGCCGAGGCGCAGCAGGTGGTCTATTACAGCCTGGCGATTGGTCACCACCTTGGGGTTATCGATTGCCTGGAAGCGGCGCTCACCTGCCCGTGGGATGAATATCTGGCATGGATTGCCACTCTGGAGGCGGGCAGCGAAGCCCGCCGCAAAATGGAAGGCGTGCCGAAATATGGTGAGATCGTCATCGACATTAACCATGTGCCGATGCTGGCCAACGCATTCGATAAAGCCCGGGCAGCGCAAACTTCGCAGCAGCAGGAATGGAGTACAATGCTGCTAAGTATGCTGCATGATATTCATCAGGAAAACGCCATCTATTTGATGGTGAGGAGACTGCGTGACTGACGTTTTACTCTGTGTTGGCAATAGCATGATGGGCGATGATGGCGCAGGCCCGCTGCTGGCGGAAAAGTGCGCCGCCGCGCCGAAAGGTAACTGGGTGGTGATTGACGGCGGTAGTGCACCGGAAAACGACATCGTCGCCATCCGTGAACTGCGCCCTACGCGACTGCTGATTGTCGACGCCACTGATATGGGGCTAAACCCCGGCGAGATCCGCATCATCGACCCGGATGATATCGCCGAGATGTTTATGATGACTACCCATAACATGCCGTTGAACTACCTTATCGACCAGTTGAAAGAAGATATTGGCGAAGTGATTTTCCTCGGCATCCAGCCGGATATCGTCGGCTTTTACTACCCGATGACCCAGCCGATTAAAGATGCGGTTGAAACCGTTTATCAACGACTGGAAGGCTGGGAAGGAAATGGTGGATTTGCGCAGTTAGCGGTGGAAGTAGAGTAGTTTTTCATTAAGGAATCAGGACAGGGATGTTCTTGATGGGGTGAACCAGCTCTGATGCCAAATGCTAAATTGCCCGATGCGCTGCGCTTATCGGGCCTTCATGGTTCGTGCGACATGTAGGCCGGATAAGGCGTTCACGCCGCATCCGGCACTGTTACCTACTCTAAATCTTCCCCATTACTGGCAATCACTTTTTTATACCACCAGAATGATTTCTTACGCGTGCGCGTCAGCGTACCGTTGCCTGCGTCGTCACGGTCAACAAAGACAAAGCCGTAGCGTTTGCTCATTTCACCCGTAGAGGCGGAAACTAAATCAATACAGCCCCATGTGGTGTAGCCCATCAGCGGAATGCCGTCTGCAATCGCTTCGCCCATTGCGCGGATATGTTCGCGTAAGTAGCTGATGCGATAGTCGTCGTTAATCTCGCCATTGGCAGCAAATTCATCTTTTGCGCCCAGGCCGTTTTCCACCAGAAACAGCGGCTTCTGATAACGATCGTACATCATATTCATGGTGATACGCAGACCGAGTGGATCAATTCCCCAGCCCCAGTCGCTCACCTGTAGATACGGATTACGCAGCGATTTCACCACGTTCGCCGCACTGCTGTTGTTGGCGTTCATCTCCGCCGAGGCGCAGCGCGAGGCGTAATAGCTGAAAGAGACAAAATCGACGGTGTTTTTCAGGATTTCATCATCGCCCGGTGCTTTGTTGATGGTTACCCCTTTTTCGCGGAATACGCGGGCAGAGTAAGCCGGATACGTGCCCCGCGCCTGCACATCGATAAAAAACAGGTTTTCCCGGTCTTTCTCCAGCGCCGCCCAGACATCTTCCGGCTTGCAACTGTAAGGGTAGAAGTTACCGCCCGCCAGCATACAGCCCACCTGATTTTGCGGGTTAACCTCATGGGCGATTTTGGTGGCTAGCGCACTGGCAACCAGCTGGTGATGCGCGGCCTGATATTTCACCTGATCCTGATTTTCACCTTCTTCAAACACCAGACCCGCGCCGGAGAACGGGCTATGCAACATAATGTTGATTTCATTGAAGGTTAGCCAGTATTTCACCAGACCATCAAATGCTTCAAAGCAGGTTCTGGCGTAGCGGCTGAAAAACTCCACCAGCTTGCGGTTACGCCAGGAGCCATATTCGGTGACCAGATGCATCGGCACATCGAAGTGGCACAACGTGACCAGCGGTTCGATACCGTACTTTTTACACTCTTCAAAGACAGAACGGTAAAAAGCAATGCCCTGCTGATTGGGCGTGATTTCATCGCCCTGCGGAAAGAGGCGGCTCCAGGCAATTGAGGTACGGAAAACCTTGAATCCCATCTCTGCCATCAGGGCGATATCTTCTTTATAACGATGATAAAAATCCGTCGCCTCATGGCTGGGATAAAACTCGTCATCGCGCAACTGAAAACGTTTTTCCAGCCCCAGTTTCACCGCCATTCGATGCTCGCCGTGCGGGATCATATCGACCGTGGTCAGTCCTTTGTCACCTTCACGGAACGCACCTTCAGACTGGTTGGCGGCAAGCGCGCCGCCCCATAAAAAACCTTCTGGAAATACTGACATTTTCATCCTCAATTAAGACTTACTTCTTTGGCGACGGTCGGTTGTGCGCTCTGATGCTTTCGCGCCTCGGCAGCCGCTTCCTCAACAGGAATATCCTCAAAGCCGAGCAATAGTGTGAGGATAAACGACAGCACCACCGCCAGCGCCATGACCGCGAACACCCAGACGATGCTCATTGGATTCGCCGGATCGAAGAATTGCACGCTGGTAAATAACCCCGGCGCTGCCATTGAGTGGCTGGCAAGCCCCGCCATACCGGCAACCGCGCCGCAAATAAAACCGCTGATAAGACTGGCGATAAGCGGACGTTTCAGGCGGATCGCCACGCCGTATAACGCCGGTTCGGAAATCCCCGCCATAATGGCTGATGCCGCCGCAGCCAGCGCCGTCTGGCGCAGTTCCGGGTTTTTCGTTTTCCACGCCACCGCCAGTGATGAACCGCCCAGCGACAGGTTAGCGCCGATCTCTGACGGCATGACCATCCCTTCTTTGCCGGTTTCGGCAATGGTCTGAATGATGGTTGGCGTAAAGACGCGGTGCATCCCGGTCATTACCAGCAGAGGCCACAGCGCGCCCATAATGGCGACTGAAAGCCAGCCCAGATAACCATGAATGGTGTAAACCAGCGCCGAAATGGCGCTACCGATCCAGATACCAATCGGGCCAATCAGCAGGATTGCCAGCGGTGCGGCAATCAACACAATCAGCATTGGCTTGAGGAAGTTTTTGGTCACAGCCGGTGTAATGCGATCCACCCAGCGTTCGATATATGACAGGCACCAGGTCATCACCAGCGCCGGGATCACCGTGTAGGTATATTTCACCGCGGTGACCGGAATCAGGGCAAATTCGACATGTTCACCCTGGGCCGCTTTCGCCATCAGTTCAATAAAGCTCGGATGTACCAGCACACCTGCGATGGCAATCGCCAGCGACATATTGGTTTTAAATTTGATGGCGGCAGATGCCGCGACCATTAGCGGCAGGAAGAAGAAAGCACCGTCACCAATCACATTCAGAATGGTTAAGGTCGGCGATCCTTTTGTCAACACGCCGCTCATCTCGAGGATCATCGCCAGCAGTTTGACCATCGATCCGCCGATAATCGCCGGGATCAGCGGTGACATGGTGCTGATCAGCGCATCGAGGATCCCCGCACCAATGCGACGCAGCGTGAGTTTGGGTTTACCCACGGGCTGTACGGGCTGCATATCTCCCGGCAGCAGGCTGACGACTTCCTGAAAGGCTTGTGAAACGGTATTGCCGATAATCACCTGACACTGGTTGTCACTACGTACCACGCCGAGCACGCCGGGGATGGTTTTTAACGTCGGGCTGTCGATAAGCTGGTCATCTTTGATAACAAAGCGCAAACGCGTCATACAGTGCGTGACTGCCGAGATGTTATCAACGCCGCCCAGTGCCGCTATCACCGAGCGTGCCAGCGCCGCATAATTTTTGGCCATCGGATTTTATCCTGTTATCAGTAGGGTAGATGTAGTTGTTATCAGTCGACGTAACGGAAAAATGCCGATGCTGAAACGGAATTAGGAAACCGGTTTCACAAAATCATGAATAGTTGTCACTAAATAAGCAAGAGAGTTAATTGTTCATTTTTTATATTTGTGAAACCGGTCACCTGAATATTTTTCCCGCCGATTGCGCAAGGACAATCGGCAAACGGTGCAGTACACTGCGTTGATTGCGTGTAAAGGGATGAAAATGATGACGACGATGCTGGAAGTGGCGAAGCGCGCCGGGGTTTCAAAAGCGACCGTTTCCCGCGTGCTTTCAGGTAATGGCTACGTCAGCCAGGAGACTAAAGATCGCGTGTTTCAGGCGGTAGAAGAGAGCGGTTACCGCCCAAATTTGCTGGCCCGCAATCTGTCGGCGAAGAGTACTCAGACGCTGGGGCTGGTAGTGACCAACACGCTTTATCACGGCATTTATTTTAGTGAATTACTGTTTCATGCCGCGCGAATGGCGGAAGAGAAAGGGCGGCAGTTGCTATTGGCAGATGGTAAACACAGCGCCGAAGAAGAGCGCCAGGCGATTCAGTATCTGCTGGATTTGCGCTGCGACGCCATTATGATTTACCCGCGTTTTTTAAGCGTGGATGAGATTGATGACATCATTGACGCGCACAGTCAGCCGATAATGGTGCTTAATCGCCGCCTGCGCAAAAACAGCAGCCATAGCGTCTGGTGCGATCATAAACAGACCAGCTTTAATGCCGTGGCAGAGTTGATAAACGCCGGACATCAGGAGATTGCTTTCCTTACCGGCTCGATGGATTCCCCCACCAGCGTTGAACGTCTTGCCGGGTATAAAGACGCGCTGTCGCAGCATGGTATTGCGCTCAATGAAAAACTTATCGCTAACGGTAAATGGACGCCCGCCAGCGGGGCCGAAGGGGTAGAAACGTTGCTCGAACGTGGGGCTAAATTTAGCGCGTTAGTTGCCAGTAACGACGATATGGCGATAGGTGCGATCAAAGCGTTGCACGAGCGCGGCGTAGCGGTGCCAGAGCAGGTGTCGGTTATCGGATTCGATGATATCGCAATTGCCCCCTACACCGTTCCGGCGCTCTCCAGCGTAAAAATTCCGGTAACAGAGATGATTCAGGAAATTATTGGACGGCTGATTTTTATGCTCGATGGCGGGGATTTCTCACCGCCGAAAACCTTCAGCGGAAAACTGATCCGCCGCGACTCACTCATTGCCCTTTCGCGATAAACATTGTCATCACATGTCATCGTCACTAGTGTCGATGACATCTTTTTTCCTGCATTACAGAAATTAATTTCCTTAAATAACAGCAAATTAAAAACTGGCATGATTTGTGAATGTATCGGCGCATTAACTGTCATTGCTGGAGAATTTGATGAACCGTTTCATCATTGCTGACGCGAGTAAATGTATTGGTTGCCGTACCTGTGAAGTGGCGTGCGTGGTTTCTCATCAGGAAAATCAGGACTGTGCATCGCTGACCCCGGAAACCTTTTTACCGCGAATCCATGTCATTAAAGGTGTGAACATTTCCACGGCGACAGTCTGCCGTCAGTGTGAAGATGCACCGTGCGCTAACGTCTGCCCGAATGGTGCTATCAGCCGTGATAAAGGGTTTGTTCATGTGATGCAGGAACGTTGCATTGGTTGCAAAACCTGCGTGGTGGCTTGCCCGTATGGCGCGATGGAAGTGGTGGTACGTCCGGTGATCCGCAACAGCGGCGCGGGGCTGAATGTACGGGCTGACAAAGCTGAAGCCAATAAATGCGACCTGTGCAACCATCGCGAAGACGGCCCGGCGTGTATGGCGGCTTGCCCGACCCATGCGCTGATTTGTGTCGATCGTAATAAACTTGAACAACTGAGCGCAGAAAAACGTCGCCGTACGGCGCTGATGTTCTAAAAATCTTATAGAACTGTTCTGGCATCAAAGGAATTCCCGGAAATATTCGTAGAATACGGAGCTGGCGGTATCGCCGACCTGAGACTGCCGGATACGACGCAGTCGTGTCCGGCAGGGCGGGTTACGCAATTCATGATGGCGGGAATAACTCAATGGCAAAAAACACATCTTGCGGTGTCCAACTGCGTATTCGTGGCAAAGTGCAGGGCGTCGGTTTTCGTCCGTTTGTCTGGCAGCTGGCACAGCAATTAAATCTTCACGGCGATGTCTGTAATGACGGCGATGGCGTAGAAGTCCGGCTGCTGGAAGACCCGGAAACGTTTCTTGTTCAATTGCATCAGCACTGCCCGCCGCTGGCGCGTATTGATAGCGTCGAGCGTGAGCCGTACATCTGGTCACAACTGCCCACCGAGTTCACTATCCGCCAGAGCGCGGGAGGTGCCATGAATACGCAAATTGTCCCGGATGCCGCTACTTGCCCTGCCTGTCTTGCCGAAATGAATACCCCAGGCGAACGGCGTTATCGTTATCCGTTTATCAACTGTACCCACTGCGGCCCGCGTTTCACCATTATTCGCGCCATGCCTTACGACCGCCCGTTTACCGTGATGGCGGCGTTTCCGTTGTGTCCGGCTTGTGACAAAGAGTACCGCGACCCGCTCGATCGTCGCTTCCACGCCCAGCCGGTGGCCTGCCCGGAGTGTGGCCCACATCTTGAATGGGTAAGTCATGGTGAACATGCAGAACAAGAGGCGGCATTACAGGCGGCTATCGCACAGTTAAAAATGGGCAACATTGTCGCCATCAAAGGGATTGGCGGATTTCATCTTGCCTGCGATGCACGTAACAGTAACGCGGTGGCGACACTGCGGGCGCGCAAACATCGCCCGGCGAAACCGCTGGCGGTCATGTTGCCAGTGGCTGACGGTTTACCAGACGCTGCGCGCCAGTTGCTTACCACGCCCGCCGCGCCGATTGTGCTGGTGGATAAAAAATACGTTCCTGAGCTTTGTGATGATATCGCCCCTGACCTTAACGAAGTCGGGGTAATGTTGCCTGCGAACCCGCTCCAGCATTTGCTGTTACAGGAACTGCAATGCCCGCTGGTGATGACCTCCGGCAACCTGAGCGGTAAACCACCAGCTATCAGCAACGAACAGGCGCTGGCGGATTTGCAGGGCATTGCCGACGGATTCTTGATACATAACCGCGACATCGTGCAGCGGATGGATGATTCGGTGGTGCGCGAAAGCGGCGAAATGCTGCGCCGTTCACGCGGGTATGTGCCGGATGCGCTGGTTTTGCCTCCGGGCTTTAAAAATGTTCCGCCTGTGCTGTGTCTTGGCGCGGATCTGAAAAACACCTTCTGCCTGGTGCGCGGTGAACAAGCGGTGTTGAGTCAGCATCTGGGCGATTTAAGTGACGATGGCATCCAGATGCAGTGGCGCGAAGCGTTACGCCTGATGCAAAACATCTACGATTTCACTCCGCAATACGTTGTGCATGACGTGCATCCGGGCTATGTCTCCAGCCAGTGGGCGCGCGAAATGAATCTGCCGACGCAAACGGTGCTGCATCATCATGCCCACGCAGCGGCGTGTCTGGCAGAGCATCAGTGGCCGCTGGATGGCGGTGATGTCATTGCTTTGACGCTCGATGGTATCGGTATGGGGGAGAACGGCGCTTTGTGGGGCGGCGAGTGTCTGCGGGTGAACTATCGCGAATGTGAGCACCTGGGCGGCTTGCCTGCAGTGGCGCTTCCGGGTGGCGATTTGGCGGCGAAGCAGCCGTGGCGAAACCTGCTGGCGCAGTGCCTGCGCTTTGTGCCGGAGTGGCAGAATTATTCTGAAACAGCAAGTGTGCAACAGCAAAACTGGAGCGTGCTGGCGCGGGCCATTGAGCGTGGAATTAACGCGCCGCTGGCGTCATCGTGTGGGCGGTTGTTCGATGCCGTGGCGGCGGCACTGGGCTGTGCGCCAGCCACGTTAAGTTATGAAGGTGAAGCGGCTTGTGCTCTGGAGGCACTCGCAGCTTCGTGCCACGGAGTGACGCATCCGGTGACAATGCCGCTGGTGGACAATCAACTGGATCTCGCCACTTTCTGGCAGCAGTGGCTGAACTGGCAGGCACCGGTTAATCAACGCGCGTGGGCGTTTCATGATGCGCTGGCGCAGGGTTTTGCCGCGTTGATGCGTGAGCAGGCCACGATGCGTGGTATCACTACGCTGGTATTTAGCGGCGGGGTTATTCATAACCGTTTGCTGCGTGCACGTCTGGCGCATTATCTCGCTGATTTCACATTGCTCTTTCCACAGAGTTTACCGGCGGGTGATGGCGGTTTGTCTCTGGGGCAGGGGGTTATTGCTGCGGCGCGTTGGTTAGCGGGTGAAGTCCAGAACGGATAAAACGTGTTGCATTTGGACACCATTGCCGGATGCGGCGTAAACGCCTTATCCGGCCTACACATGCGTCCCCGTAGGTCGGATAAGACGCGCCAGCGTCGCATCCGACATTTTGGGCACAGTAGCTGGATGCGACATGAACGCAGTATGTGACCAACACATGCGCTCCCCGTAGGTTGGATAAGACGCGCCAGCGTCGCATCCGACATTTTAGGCACAGTAGCCCACCTACATAGGCAATGTTTTCAACAATCCAAATGCCTCTTTCATCCGATCCTCACTGACCACAAAGGCGCGAAGCTGGTCAGCATCGTCAACGCCGCGCGCCACCATTCCCTGGCGTTCGGTATTAATTTGCCAGCGTAAATCCTGACGCTGGGTTTCGCCTGCCAGATGCAGCGGTAATTCCGGCGTTTTGATTTTCACCAGCATCGCCGGTAGTTTCAGTGGCGTGTTATTGCCGAGAAGATTTTTTGCCAGCACCATCGCGCTAAGTTGAATCGGCTGGAGGAACGGCAATACCTGACCGTTAATTTCCGCGCAATCGCCCAGCGCGTAAATATCGGCATTACTGGTTTGCAGATAACTATCGACGCAAACGCCGCGATTAATCGTCAGCCCGGCGCGTCGTGCCAGGGCGGTTTCCGGGCGCAGTCCGGTGGCGGCAATTACCGCATCCACTTCGATACTGCGCTGGCGGTCCAGCGTTGCCAGAATGCCAGAATCTGTTTTTTCCAGCCCCTGCAACTGAGATTTCAACAACAGATGAACGCCCATCTCCGTCAACCGATGCTGCAAGCGGCTGCTTACTTCCGGTGGCATTAATGACGCCAGAATACTGGCAGCGTTGTCGATTAGCGTGACCGCTTTGCCTGCACGACAAAAATCCATCGCCAGTTCGCTACCAATCAAACCACCGCCAACAATCAACACGCGTCGGGCATCCCGCAGTTGCGTTTCACAGGCGCGATACTCTTGCTGACTATTTAACGTCAGCATTAACTCACGCCCAGGCACAGGCGGGACAAAGGCACTGGCACCGGTTGCCAGTACTAGCTTGTCGTATTGCCACTGATTATTCTGGCTTTTCACCACACGGGCTTCGGCATCGATATCCGTCACCCAGGTTTGTGGAAACAGGTGCAGATTAAACTGCTCGGCAAATTCACCCGCCGTCTGGCGGGTAAGGTCATCGGCACGTTGCCCCTGACTGATAACATGGCTGAGGTCAGGTTTGTTGTACTCATCCATGCTGTCGGCGGCAATCAGGGTTAATGGAATAGTGGCGTCCTGTTTGCGAATATTTTTCACCAGTTGGCGGGCGGCGAAGCCCGAACCGATGATCACAATGCCGTTACTCATTTTGCCTCCGATGCCAGTTCTTCAAAGACGTCTTTGCCGAGGGAGCATTCCGGGCAGAGGAAGTTATCCGGGACTTCACTCCACGGCGTTCCTGGCGCAACGTCCTGCATTGGCTCGCCTTTTGCCGGATCGTAAATCCACTGGCAGACGCTGCACTGCATCCGTGGGCCGAGGTCAGCCGTCGTGGTGGCAGAGGTTTCTTCTTTAACCACCGTATTCACCGTGCTCTGCGGCAGCGGCGCGAGCGCCCACTGACGGGCGATTTCGCGACCGTGTTCACGACATAACTCCAGAGCGTCCTGGTCTGGTCGCCATTTGGCTTTCAGGCTAAGCGACATTTCGAAACCCGCATCCTGCAGGCGCGTGGAAAGACGATCCACCGCACCGCCGCTCCAGCCGTGAGAGCCGAAAGCACTGGCGCGTTTGTTACGGAAGCGTAAACCAGTCATCTCCTCCACCAGCCCGGCGATTTTCGGCATCATCACGTTATTCATCGTCGAAGTGCCGACCAGCACGCCTTTTGAGCGGAAGACATTGGTCAGGATTTCGTTTTTATCGCTTCGGGCGACGTTGAAAATTTTCACCGCCACGCGTGGGTCGGTTTCCGCAATTCCCTGGGCGATAGCGTCAGCCATCATGCGGGTGTTATTCGACATGGTGTCGTAGAAAATGGTGATTCTGTCTTCCTGATAATCAGCGGCCCACTTCAGGTACAGCTCGACAATTTGCGTCGGGTTATCGCGCCAGACCACGCCGTGGGAGGTCGCTATCATATCGACTGGTAAGTTAAAGCCTAGGATCTCGGTAATTTTCGGCGTTACCAGGCGGCTGAACGGCGTCAGGATATTGGCGTAGTAACGCTGGCACTGCTCGAAAAGCTCCGTCTGATCCACTTCATCGTTGAACAGATGCTCGTCGCAGTAGTGCTGACCGAAAGCATCGTTACTGAACAGCACCGCGTCGCCTGTCAGGTAAGTCATCATGCTGTCCGGCCAGTGCAGCATTGGTGTTTCGACAAAAATGAGCTGTTTGCCGTTGCCGATATCCAGCGTGTCGCCAGTTTTCACCACATTAAAATTCCACTCCGGATGATGGTGATGACCATTTATCGAGTCGATAGCGTTGGCAGTACAGTAGATCGGCGTATCGGGAATTTGCGCCATCAGTTCGGTCAGCGCCCCAGCGTGGTCCTCTTCTGCATGGTTAATCACGATGTAATCGATATCCGCCAGATCGATTTCATTACGCAGGTTCTGCACAAATTCGCGGCTGAATTTATGGTCGACGGTGTCGATCAGCACGTTTTTTTCTTCGCGGATGAGGTAGCTGTTGTAACTGCTGCCGCGCAGCGTTTTATATTCCGTGCCGTGAAAATCACGCACTTCCCAGTCACGTTGACCAACCCAATGAATGTTATTTTTCACCACAATAGACATAGCAACCTCAATTTATTCAGCGTGTTCTAAAAAGATGTCTTGCCAATTGCAGATTGCGTGCCAGTTTTTTATCTGATTGTTTTTACTATATAAATAAAAGTATGCTCATTAATGAGTAGTCAAAATGACTATCAATCAAATGGTCGATATGACAATATCTATAGTCAAATTGACAGTGAGGCAAAGATGAGTTTTTCCGTTGATGTGCTGGCGAATATCGCCATCGAATTGCAGCGTGGGATTGGTCATCAGGATCGTTTTCAGCGCCTGATCACCACGCTACGTCAGGTGCTGGAGTGCGATGCGTCTGCGTTGCTACGTTACGATTCGCGGCAGTTTATTCCGCTTGCCATCGACGGTCTGGTAAAGGATGTACTCGGTAGACGCTTTGCGCTGGAAGGGCATCCACGGCTGGAAGCGATTGCCCGCGCCGGGGATGTGGTGCGCTTTCCCGCAGACAGCGAATTGCCCGATCCCTATGACGGTTTGATTCCTGGGCAGGAGAGTCTGAAGGTTCACGCCTGCGTTGGTCTGCCATTGTTTGCCGGGCAAAACCTGATCGGCGCACTGACGCTCGACGGGATGCAGCCCGATCAGTTCGATGTTTTCAGCGACGAAGAGCTACGGCTGATTGCTGCGCTGGCGGCGGGAGCGTTAAGCAATGCGTTGCTGATTGAACAACTGGAAAGCCAGAATATGATGCCAGGCGATGCCACGCCGTTTGAAGCGGTGAAACAGACGCAGATGATTGGCTTGTCCCCTGGCATGACGCAACTGAAAAAAGAGATTGAGATTGTGGCGGCGTCCGATCTCAACGTCCTGATCAGCGGTGAGACGGGAACCGGTAAGGAGCTGGTGGCGAAAGCGATTCATGAAGCCTCGCCACGGGCGGTGAATCCGCTGGTCTATCTCAACTGTGCCGCACTGCCGGAAAGTGTGGCGGAAAGTGAACTGTTCGGGCATGTGAAAGGAGCGTTTACTGGCGCTATCAGTAACCGCAGCGGGAAGTTTGAAATGGCGGATAACGGCACTCTGTTTCTGGATGAGATCGGCGAGTTGTCGTTGGCATTGCAGGCCAAGCTGCTGAGGGTGTTGCAGTATGGCGATATTCAGCGCGTTGGCGATGACCGCAGTTTGCGGGTCGATGTGCGCGTGCTGGCGGCGACTAACCGCGACTTACGCGAAGAGGTGCTGGCAGGGCGATTTCGCGCTGACTTGTTTCATCGCCTGAGCGTGTTTCCACTTTCGGTGCCGCCGCTGCGTGAGCGGGGCGATGATGTCATTCTGCTGGCGGGGTATTTCTGCGAGCAGTGTCGTTTGCGGCTGGGGCTCTCCCGCGTGGTATTAAGTGCCGGAGCGCGAAATTTACTGCAACACTATCGTTTTCCGGGGAACGTGCGCGAACTGGAACATGCTATTCATCGGGCGGTAGTGCTGTCGAGAGCCACCCGCAACGGCGATGAAGTGATTCTTGAGGCGCAACATTTTGCTTTTCCTGAGGTGACGTTGCCGCCGCCAGAAGCGGCGGCGGTGCCCGTTGTTAAGCAAAACCTGCGTGAAGCGACAGAAGCGTTCCAGCGTGAAACTATTCGTCAGGCGCTGGCACAAAATCATCACAACTGGGCTGCCTGCGCGCGGATGCTGGAAACCGACGTCGCCAACCTGCATCGGCTGGCGAAACGTCTGGGAATGAAGGATTAAATAATCCCGGCCTGATAGAAATCCTGCAGGTTAATTGCGCCGGTGAGTTTGCCGTTTTCATCTACCACCGGTGCGGCAGTGATTTTGCGCTTCATCAGGATCTCTTTGGCGTCGATGGCGCGACTTTGCGATTGCAACGTGGTGCCGCCGACCGTCATCGCTTCATTAACTGGCGTGGTGAGTGCGCCGCCGCCAACCAGCCAGCGACGTAAATCGCCGTCGGTAAAGACGCCTTGTACCTGTTGTTGAGCGTCACATACCGCCACCAGCCCCAGACCGGTGCGGCTGAGTTCCAGCATCGCATCCATCACGCTGGCGGTTAACGCCACCTGTGGGATGGCATCGTCACGGCGCATCAGATGATGCACTTTATTCAGCAAGCGAGCGCCCAGTGCCCCGGCTGGGTGGGAGCGGGCAAAATCTTCTTCATTAAATCCGCGCGCCTGCATGACCGCCATCGCCAGCGCGTCACCCATCATCAGGGTATTGACGGTGCTGGAGGTCGGCGCAAGGTGCATCGGGCAGGCTTCGCGTTCTACGGAGATATCCAGCACCGCTTTTGCCGCCAGGCCCAGCGGTGACGTCGGTTTGCCGGTCATCGCCAGCAGCGCGATAGATTTATCTTCCAGACGCGGAATAATCAGATCCAGTTCCTTCGCGCCACCGGAGTAAGAGATAAACAGCATCACATCGCGGCTTTCAATCATCCCCAGATCGCCGTGCAGTGCTTCTGCCGGATGGACAAAAAAAGCCGGTGTGCCGGTACTGGCAAGTGTTGCGGCGATTTTCTTACCAATGTGGCCCGATTTGCCAATTCCCGAAACCACCACTTTGCCTTCGCAGTGCAGGATGATATTGGCGGCGCGAACAAAATCATCGCCCAGACGTTCCGGTAAACGGCTTGCTTCCTGCAACTCCAGCATTAACGTCTGACGTCCCGCGTTCTGTAGTGCTTCACTCATTGCTCTCTCCGGTTATGATCACATCGATCCCTTTCTCTTCCAGCGCCTGACGAAACGCCGGATCGATACCTGCGTCGGTAATCAGCTTATCGACGCTTTCAAGACTGCAAACTACGTTGGGGCTTTTACGGCCAAACTTTGATGAGTCCGCCATCAAAATCACTTCGCGCGCGGCATTGCACATTGCCTTACTGACGGTATAAACCTCGTTGAAGGTGGTTACGCCCGCATTGAGATCGATGCCGTCGGTGCCCATAAACAATTTATCGAAACTGAAATGTTCGAAGGCATTCTCTGCCAGCTGTCCGTGAAATGAGGCCGATTTTTTACGAAACGTTCCGCCTGGCATCAGGATAGTTTGTTCGTTATCCAGTTCGGATAGCGCATTGACGATATGCAGGCTGTTGGTCATCACCGTGATGTTATTAAAGCGCGAGAGCAGGGGAACCATCTGCAAAACGGTACTGCCAGCATCAACAATGATCGAATCGCCATCATGGATAAAACTAACGGCAGCTTCTGCAATCAGCTCTTTCTTGTGGGTGTTGATGAGTGTTTTATGATCGATAGGCGGATCGGATTCCTCTTTATTCAACACCACTCCGCCATAAGTACGAATGACGGTTCCGGCATGTTCCAGAATGACCAGATCTTTGCGAATGGTTGTGCCTGTGGTGTCAAAGTATTGCGCCAATTCTTCAACCGAGCATTTACCCTGCTTTTGCAGATACTCCAGAATGGCGGCCTGACGCTGACGAGGTTTCATGGGCGTGATTACCTGATTTAGGTTTCAAAATGATAACTTCGCAAGCAAGTAACATTCACAACGAAATTATCCACGTTTCAGTTTAAGCGCCAATGATAGAGCATTCTGTGATAGTGGATCATGGGGAAAGATCACATCGGGCTGTAAATCACCCGCATGCATACCGGTAATTGCGGGAATTTTTTGCGGTCGGGCGAAGACGGTCAGTCCTTTCATAAACAAGGTGTCGACGATGCGCTGCTGATCGTCCAGCGCGATGGCGACCACGACCCGCGGTTTAAAGCGCCCGCTGGAACGGCCCACGCCAACCCGCCCTTGCTGGCATAGTGTGTCGAAGGCACGGTTAAAACGAGAAATTTGCCAGCCGCCTAAGGCCAGTTGCGCACACCAGGCGATAACGGCGACGGTGATGAGTGCGGATACCATAACTTTTCCTTAATGTAGTGGCGGAAGTCCTGTATGCCTGATGAGCGTAGCGCATCAGGCATTCTATAGTCTCACGGAGATCCTTAATGGATCTCCGCTGTTGATCAGAACATCACCTGACCGCCGGTGACATTGATCGACTGTCCGGTGCAGTACGACGCCTTAGGACTGGCGTAGAACAGCAGCATATTCAGCACATCTTGATAATCGCAGCCGCGTTTGAGCGGTACTTTGTCGATGTAATACTGCTCGACTTGATCCGGTTTGATACCCAGCTTGGTCGCGTATTGTGGCAACAGTGACTGGAACATCGGCGATTTCAGCAGGTTACCGAGCATCAGTGAATGCACCGTAATGCCGTACTCCGCCAGATCCAGCGCCAGTGATTGAGTCAGCCCGACGCCACCAAATTTCGCTGCGCTGTAGCCAGAGTTGTGTTTGCTGCCCACTTTGCCGGATTTCGAGTTGATCTGAATAATGCGACCCTGAATCCCGTCGCGGATCATCAAACGCGAAAATTCACGGGCACACAGGAAATAACCCACCAGATTCACTTGTAGCGAACGGTCAAAATCGCCGAGCTGGAAGTCGCTGATAAAGGCTGCTTTTGCTATTCCGGCGCTATAGACCAGCAAATCCACGCGACCAAAGATTTCATCTACCCCACGAGAGAGCGCCAGAACGCTTTGCTCGCTGGTGGCGTCAGCACCAAAACCGTACGCCATACCTTCACCATATTCGGCGTTAATTTCTTGTGCCACATTTGCGGCTTTGTCGCTCTGAATATCGACAACCGCGACGCGATACCCCTCGGCAGCCAGACCGTGGCACAGGAACGCGCCTAAGGTTTGCCCACCACCGATGACAACGGCAACCTGATTCATTTTTTACTCCTTAACAGATTCAAACTTCAAAACCGATCCCGGCGCGATATCGTCGGGTACAGGGCCTGCCACATGGACAGTGCCCGGAAATTCCGCTTCGTTTAAACCATCGAAGCGCAGGGTGACATGACCCAGTTCGCGAAGGTTGTCTTCCGCCACGCTGCCAACAGCGGTCACCGGATAGCGATGCTGCCCGAGTGAAAATTGCAAACCGGGATGGAGTGCACCTTTCAACTCGCCGTGGCAATGAATGAAGCAATACTCTTCGAGGTCCGCTGGCGCGCCTTCACGAAAGGTGATGAGCATCTGGTCGCTGAGGGCGTCAGTGGCACTCGCGCCGATACGGGTGATGGTGGTCTGATAAATAACGGTCATGTTTCAGCCTCTATTGATAGATAAAACCGGAGACAAACCAGGCGATCAGTACAGTCGGCGCGCCGGTTAAAAAGCGGCTCACCAGTACAGAAGGGACACCGACGCGAACCGTGTCCTGACGAGCTTCCGCCAGCGACAAACCGACCGGGATGAAGTCGCAGGCCGCCTGCGCGTTGATGGCAAACAGTGCAGGTAAAGCCAGATGCGGCGGAATATTGCCGAGACCAATCTGCACGCCAATCAATACGCCGATAACCTGTGCGATAACTGCGCCTGGGCCGAGGAAAGGTGAAAGCAGTGGGAAGGAGCAGATGAGCGCCAGCATGACCAGACCCAGTGGATGGCTCGCCAGCGGAGCAAGACCGTGGGCAATCCAGTCACCAAGGCCAGAAGCCATAATGATGCCAATGAGCGCCGAGACGAATGCCATAAACGGCAGAATGGTTTTTAATACAGTGTCGATGGTGTCACGACCAGATTGAAACAGCACCGCAACGGCGGACCCCATGCCCATTCCCACCTTCGCCAGTAAACCATCGCTTTGTTCGGTGATTTTCTTACTGGTGTCATAGTCACGGCCCACGGAAGAGGGTTGTGGTGTCGCATCACCCACTACAGTGATGTTTTCTTCTTTTACGCCAGAGACATAAATATCTTCCACAATGTACTGCGCCAGCGGACCGGACTTGCCCGTCGAGTGGATATTAATGGTGGGAATACGTCGTTTCGGATAGATGCCGCAGCGTAATGTGCCGCCACAGTCGATTACCGCGACACCAATTTCCGCCTCCGCGGGTTCACCTTCTTTAAATCCGTCAATAGCCTGCCAGCCAGTAAGCTGTGCCAGTTTGTCAACAATCGCAGGCCGGGTACCGGCGGTGATATAGACGATTTTTTTTCCCGGCGTGGCTTTCAGCTCAAGCGGGCCGCCCCAGCCACCCGTTCCTTTTTCGATCCGAATATGCGTCATGATGTTGCTCCTGCCAGGTGAACTTTTTGTTCAAGTTGAATGCCCATCTTTTTCTCAAAAATGGCGGTGGTCAGATCGGTCACCCAGCCGCGGAAGAAATTGGTGACCAGACCAACCAGCAGATAACTCACCGCCAGTGGGCCAAGTGGCAGGTTCAGCGTTGTCAGACCGCTGGCAATGCCAAGATAAACAAACAGTTCGCCAGGGTTGATATGGGGGAAGAGGCCATTCATTGAGTGGCAGCTATAAGAGGCCGCCGCGTAGTAGCTGGGTTTGTACTTTTCCGGCATAAAGCGACCCAGGCTTAGGGTCATCGGATTGCAAAAGACAAACGTGCCAATGCACGGTAACAGTAGGTAACGGGAAACAGGGTTACCGGCGCAACGTTGAGCAAAACGTTCAATACGATGCTGACCGATAAAATTAATCAGTGCGTTCATGATAACCAGCAGGCTAATCAACAGCGGAAGAATGCCGGTCACCATCCCGGTAAACACCTCTCCGCCCTTTTGGAACAGCCCGATAAACCACTCTGCACCATGAGTAATGGTTTCTATCATTGTTCTCTCCTTCAGGATTTATTGTTTTATTACCAAACGGCAACCTAATCTAATCAGATTGAAAGATTTAAAAGTGTTATTTTGATCGCAAAATGAAAGATAAATATTTTAATTTGAAAGTTTGAATAAAAGGATAGCGAGGGGAATGAGTTGAGTTATGTAAAGTCCGTATCGGGCAGTGACTACCGCTTCCTTGTGCGGGGCGTGATGCTTTACCATACTTGCCCCTGGTTGAATCTGTTAAATGGACCCCTCATGTTCAAGCGTCGTTATGTAACATTGCTTCCCCTTTTTGTGTTGCTTGCCGCCTGTAGCAGCAAGCCAAAACCTACTGAGACTGATACGACCACCGGAACGCCGTCTGGCGGCTTCCTGCTTGAGCCGCAGCACAATGTGATGCAGATGGGCGGCGATTTCGCTAATAACCCGAATGCCCAGCAGTTCATCGACAAAATGGTGAACAAACACGGTTTCGATCGTCAGCAGTTGCAGGAAATTCTCTCCCAGGCGAAACGTCTGGATTCGGTACTGCGGCTGATGGATAACCAGGCACCAACCACATCGGTGAAACCGCCATCAGGTCCGAACGGCGCATGGCTGCGTTATCGCAAAAAATTTATTACGCCGGACAACGTGCAGAACGGTGTGGTTTTCTGGAATCAGTATGAAGATGCGTTGAATCGCGCGTGGCAGGTGTATGGCGTACCGCCGGAAATTATCGTCGGGATTATCGGCGTTGAAACCCGCTGGGGGCGCGTGATGGGGAAAACTCGCATCCTCGATGCGCTGGCAACGCTGTCATTTAACTACCCACGCCGCGCGGAGTATTTCTCTGGCGAGCTGGAAACCTTCCTGTTGATGGCGCGCGACGAGCAGGACGATCCGCTCAATCTGAAAGGTTCCTTTGCCGGGGCGATGGGCTACGGACAGTTTATGCCGTCGTCTTACAAACAATATGCGGTAGATTTCAGCGGCGACGGGCATATCAACCTGTGGGATCCGGTTGATGCGATCGGTAGCGTGGCGAACTATTTCAAAGCGCACGGCTGGGTGAAAGGCGATCAGGTCGCGGTAATGGCAAACGGTCAGGCTCCAGGCTTGCCAAATGGCTTCAAAACTAAGTACAGCATTTCGCAGCTTGCCGCCGCAGGTTTAACGCCACAGCAGCCGCTGGGCAACCATCAACAAGCCAGCCTGCTGCGTCTGGATGTTGGCACCGGCTACCAGTACTGGTACGGTCTGCCGAACTTCTACACCATCACCCGTTACAACCACAGCACCCATTACGCAATGGCGGTCTGGCAGTTAGGACAAGCCGTGGCGCTGGCGCGAGTACAGTAGCTATTTACAAGAGGGGGGCGTGAGCTTCCCTCTGGCTAATCAGCTTTTTTCTGAATCCTCCTCGTAAAATTGCAACGCCAACACCATCTTCCTGACGAAAGTGCTATCTTGTCCGGCATAAATTTTTGACTGACAGAGGTTGTGATGACTGACAGTGAACTGATGCAGTTAAGTGAACAGGTTGGGCAGGCGCTGAAAGCCCGTGGCGCAACCGTAACAACTGCCGAGTCTTGTACCGGTGGTTGGGTAGCGAAAGTGATTACCGATATTGCCGGTAGCTCCGCCTGGTTTGAACGCGGATTTGTCACCTACAGTAACGAAGCCAAAGCGCAGATGATCGGCGTACGCGAAGAGACGCTGGCGCAGCATGGCGCGGTGAGTGAACCCGTCGTGGTGGAAATGGCGATAGGCGCACTGAAAGCGGCTCGTGCTGATTATGCCGTGTCTATTAGTGGTATCGCCGGGCCGGATGGCGGCAGTGAAGAGAAGCCTGTCGGCACCGTCTGGTTTGCTTTTGCCACTGCCCGCGGTGAAGGCATTACCCGGCGGGAATGCTTCAGCGGCGACCGTGATGCGGTGCGTCGTCAGGCTACTGCGTATGCATTGCAGACCTTGTGGCAACAATTTCTACAAAACACTTGATACTGTATGAGCATACAGTATAATTGCTTCAACAGAACATATTGACTATCCGGTATTACCCGGCATGACAGGAGTAAAAATGGCTATCGACGAAAACAAACAGAAAGCGTTGGCGGCAGCACTGGGCCAGATTGAGAAACAATTTGGTAAAGGCTCCATCATGCGCCTGGGTGAAGACCGTTCCATGGATGTGGAAACCATCTCTACCGGTTCGCTTTCACTGGATATCGCGCTTGGGGCAGGTGGTCTGCCGATGGGCCGTATCGTCGAAATCTACGGACCGGAATCTTCCGGTAAAACCACGCTGACGCTGCAGGTGATCGCCGCAGCGCAGCGTGAAGGTAAAACCTGTGCGTTTATCGATGCTGAACACGCGCTGGACCCAATCTACGCACGTAAACTGGGCGTCGATATCGATAACCTGCTGTGCTCCCAGCCGGACACCGGCGAGCAGGCACTGGAAATCTGTGACGCCCTGGCGCGTTCTGGCGCAGTAGACGTTATCGTCGTTGACTCCGTGGCGGCACTGACGCCGAAAGCGGAAATCGAAGGCGAAATCGGCGACTCTCACATGGGCCTTGCGGCACGTATGATGAGCCAGGCGATGCGTAAGCTGGCGGGTAACCTGAAGCAGTCCAACACGCTGCTGATCTTCATCAACCAGATCCGTATGAAAATTGGTGTGATGTTCGGTAACCCGGAAACCACTACCGGTGGTAACGCGCTGAAATTCTACGCCTCTGTTCGTCTCGACATCCGTCGTATCGGCGCGGTGAAAGAGGGCGAAAACGTGGTGGGTAGCGAAACCCGCGTGAAAGTGGTGAAGAACAAAATCGCTGCGCCGTTTAAACAGGCTGAATTCCAGATCCTCTACGGCGAAGGTATCAACTTCTACGGCGAACTGGTTGACCTGGGCGTAAAAGAGAAGCTGATCGAGAAAGCAGGCGCGTGGTACAGCTACAAAGGTGAGAAGATCGGTCAGGGTAAAGCGAATGCAACTGCCTGGCTGAAAGATAACCCGGAAACCGCGAAAGAGATCGAGAAGAAAGTACGTGAGTTGCTGCTGAGCAACCCGAACTCAACGCCGGATTTCTCTGTAGATGACAGCGAAGGCGTAGCAGAAACTAACGAAGATTTTTAATCGTTCGTTATTGATGATAATAGATAATGTGTGCACGGACGGTCCCCTCGCTCCTTTGGGGAGAGGGTTAGGGTGAGGGGAACAGGCCAGCACTGGCGTGAAAAATTACTCTCACCTCGATCCTCTAACGAATTGGGCCTGCGGGAACATTCTGCACACTCATTGACTATTAAATCTGTTTATCAGCAAAACCTGGGTCGCATCTGCGGCCCTTTTGCTTTTTTAAGTTGTAAGGATATGCCATGACAGAATCAACGTCCCGTCGCCCGGCATATGCTCGCCTGTTGGATCGTGCGGTACGCATTCTGGCGGTGCGCGATCACAGTGAGCAAGAACTGCGACGTAAACTCGCGGCACCGATTATGGGCAAAAATGGCCCAGAAGAGATTGATGCTACGGCAGAAGATTACGAGCGCGTTATTGCCTGGTGCCATGAACATGGCTATCTCGATGACAGCCGATTTGTTGCGCGCTTTATCGCCAGCCGTAGCCGCAAAGGTTATGGACCTGCGCGTATTCGCCAGGAACTGAATCAGAAAGGTATTTCCCGCGAAGCGACAGAAAAAGCGATGCGTGAATGTGACATCGACTGGTGCGCACTGGCGCGCGATCAGGCGACGCGAAAATATGGTGAACCTTTGCCAACTGTCTTTTCAGAAAAAGTTAAGATCCAGCGTTTTCTGCTCTATCGTGGCTATCTGATGGAAGATATCCAGGATATTTGGCGAAATTTTGCCGACTGAACGCATACGGTATTTTACTTCCCAGTCAAGAAAACTTATCTTATTCCCACTTTTCAGTTACCAGCCCGGCGGTTAAGACACGCTGGAGCTGGTGGCGATATTTCGTTAGCTTGATTTCAGGATAATTATGAGCAAGAGCACCGCTGAGATCCGTCAGGCGTTTCTCGACTTTTTCCATAGTAAGGGACATCAGGTAGTTGCCAGCAGCTCCCTGGTACCCCATAACGACCCAACTTTGTTGTTTACCAACGCCGGGATGAACCAGTTCAAGGATGTGTTCCTTGGGCTCGACAAGCGTAATTATTCCCGCGCTACCACTTCCCAACGCTGCGTGCGTGCGGGTGGTAAACACAACGACCTGGAAAACGTCGGTTACACCGCGCGTCACCATACCTTCTTCGAAATGCTGGGCAACTTCAGCTTCGGCGACTATTTCAAACACGATGCCATTCAGTTTGCATGGGAACTGCTGACCAGCGAAAAATGGTTTGCCCTGCCGAAAGAGCGTCTGTGGGTTACCGTCTATGAAAGCGACGACGAAGCCTACGAAATCTGGGAAAAAGAAGTCGGGATCCCGCGCGAACGTATTATTCGCATCGGCGATAACAAAGGTGCGCCATACGCATCTGACAACTTCTGGCAGATGGGTGACACTGGTCCGTGCGGCCCGTGCACCGAAATCTTCTACGATCACGGCGACCACATTTGGGGTGGCCCTCCGGGAAGTCCGGAAGAAGACGGCGACCGCTACATTGAGATCTGGAACATCGTCTTCATGCAGTTCAACCGCCAGGCAGATGGCACGATGGAACCGCTGCCGAAGCCGTCTGTAGATACCGGTATGGGTCTGGAGCGTATTGCTGCGGTGCTGCAACACGTTAACTCTAACTATGACATCGACCTGTTCCGCACGTTGATCCAGGCGGTAGCGAAAGTCACTGGCGCGACCGATCTGAGCAATAAATCGCTGCGCGTAATCGCTGACCACATTCGTTCTTGTGCGTTCCTGATCGCGGATGGCGTAATGCCGTCCAATGAAAACCGTGGTTATGTACTGCGTCGTATCATTCGTCGCGCAGTGCGTCACGGCAATATGCTCGGCGCGAAAGAAACCTTCTTCTACAAACTGGTTGGTCCGCTGATCGACGTTATGGGCTCTGCGGGTGAAGACCTGAAACGCCAGCAGGCGCAGGTTGAGCAGGTGCTGAAGACTGAAGAAGAGCAGTTTGCCCGTACTCTGGAGCGCGGTCTGGCGTTGCTGGATGAAGAGCTGGCAAAACTTTCTGGTGATACGCTGGATGGTGAAACGGCTTTCCGTCTGTACGACACCTATGGCTTCCCGGTTGACCTGACGGCTGATGTTTGTCGTGAGCGCAACATCAAAGTTGACGAAGCTGGTTTTGAAGCAGCAATGGAAGAGCAGCGTCGTCGCGCGCGCGAAGCCAGCGGCTTTGGTGCCGATTACAACGCAATGATCCGTGTTGATAGTGCATCTGAATTTAAAGGCTATGACCATCTGGAACTGAACGGCAAAGTGACCGCGCTGTTTGTTGATGGTAAAGCGGTTGATGCCATCAATGCAGGCCAGGAAGCTGTGGTCGTGCTGGATCAAACACCATTCTATGCGGAATCCGGCGGTCAGGTTGGTGATAAAGGCGAACTGAAAGGCGCTAACTTCTCCTTCGCGGTGGAAGATACGCAGAAATACGGCCAGGCGATTGGTCACATCGGTAAACTTGCTGCGGGTTCTCTGAAAGTGGGCGACGCTGTGCAGGCTGATGTTGATGAGGCTCGTCGCGCCCGTATTCGTCTGAATCACTCCGCAACGCACCTGATGCACGCTGCGCTGCGCCAGGTTCTGGGGACTCATGTATCGCAGAAAGGTTCACTGGTTAACGACAAGGTGCTGCGCTTCGACTTCTCACACAACGAAGCGATGAAACCGGAAGAGATTCGTGCGGTCGAAGACCTGGTGAACGCACAGATTCGTCGCAATTTGCCGATCGAAACCAACATCATGGATCTCGAAGCGGCGAAAGCGAAAGGTGCGATGGCGCTGTTCGGCGAGAAGTATGATGAGCGTGTACGCGTGCTGAGCATGGGCGATTTCTCCACCGAGCTGTGTGGCGGTACTCACGCCAGCCGCACTGGTGATATTGGTCTGTTCCGCATCATCTCTGAATCGGGTACTGCTGCAGGCGTTCGTCGTATCGAAGCGGTAACCGGAGAAGGCGCTATCACCACCGTTCATGCAGACAGCGATCGCTTAAGCGAAGTCGCGCATCTGCTGAAAGGCGATAGCAATAATCTGGCGGATAAAGTGCGCTCAGTACTGGAACGTACGCGTCAGTTAGAAAAAGAACTACAACAGCTTAAAGAACAAGCTGCCGCACAGGAGAGCGCAAATCTTTCCAGTAAGGCAATTGATGTTAATGGTGTTAAGCTGTTGGTTAGCGAGCTTAGCGGTGTTGAGCCGAAAATGTTGCGTACCATGGTTGACGATTTAAAAAATCAGCTGGGGTCGACAATTATCGTGCTGGCAACGGTAGCCGAAGGTAAGGTTTCTCTGATTGCAGGCGTATCTAAGGACGTCACAGATCGTGTGAAAGCAGGGGAACTGATTGGTATGGTCGCTCAGCAGGTGGGCGGCAAGGGTGGTGGACGTCCTGACATGGCGCAAGCCGGTGGTACGGATGCTGCGGCCTTACCTGCAGCGTTAGCCAGTGTGAAAGGCTGGGTCAGCGCGAAATTGCAATAATATAAGCGTCAGGCAATGCCGTGGACTCGCTTCACGGCATTCGCATTAACGCTATCGACAACGATAAAGTCAGGTTGAAGTTGTGTATATCGGCTAAACTTAGGTTTAACAGAATGTAATGCCATGACTGCTTACATGTAATGTGTTTGTCATTGCTTACTTTTTGGCGTTATATGATGGATAATGCCGGGATACAGAGAGACCCGACTCTTTTAATCTTTCAAGGAGCAAAGAATGCTGATTCTGACTCGTCGAGTTGGTGAGACCCTCATGATTGGGGATGAGGTCACCGTGACAGTTTTAGGGGTAAAGGGCAACCAGGTACGTATTGGCGTAAATGCCCCGAAGGAAGTTTCTGTTCACCGTGAAGAGATCTACCAGCGTATCCAGGCTGAAAAATCCCAGCAGTCCAGTTACTAATCTTTCCGCGTCTCATCTTTATCGGTGAGACGCACCCTCAAAATTTCTCCTTCACTCTATAGTCTTTTCGCTTTACTCCCGTTCATTCAACTTAAGTCTCCATTTTTTTGCATTACTACTATCTGTCAGACCTCCATTTTTCTGTTGATAAAACACTCTTTTTGACGTTTTTACAGACTAATTGAACGTGAAGTGTGCAAACGATAAAAGTGTAGGAAAAATTGTTTGACTTATAAGTCTCAGAAAGTAATATGTGCGCCACGCAGCGACGATGAGCGATAAACAAGTTCTTCGAAGCACTCGTAAGAGGCGTGTGGTGAGGTGGCCGAGAGGCTGAAGGCGCTCCCCTGCTAAGGGAGTATGCGGTCAAAAGCTGCATCCGGGGTTCGAATCCCCGCCTCACCGCCATTTGCATCCGTAGCTCAGCTGGATAGAGTACTCGGCTACGAACCGAGCGGTCGGAGGTTCGAATCCTCCCGGATGCACCATATTATCCGTAATCTTCAGCGATGAAGGTATCGAAGAGGTGGCGGTACTAACCGCAAGCACCAGGGAGGATAACGTTGCTTTAGCAACGGCCCGAAGGGCGAGCCGCAAGGCGAGTAATCCTCCCGGATGCACCATCTCTTACTTGATATGGCTTTAGTAGCGGTATCAATATCAGCAGTAAAATAAATTTTCCCGATGCATCCGTAGCTCAGCTGGATAGAGTACTCGGCTACGAACCGAGCGGTCGGAGGTTCGAATCCTCCCGGATGCACCATATTCTCCGTAACCTTCAGCAATGAAGGTATCGAAGAGATAGCGGTATTAACCGCAGGCACCAGGGAGGATAACGTTGCGTCAGCAACGGCCCGAAGGGCGAACGCCAGTGAGTAATCCTCCCGGATGCACCATCTTCTCCCAAAAATTTCCTTCAAAAATATCTCATTTCTAAATAACTACTTTATCCATTTCCTGAATTTTCTTCTCCTTCGCCATCAGCGACAAAATCAAGCAATTACGCTAAAGTAGCGTCATATTTTTCGACTTGCGAGAAGACCATGTACGAGCGTTATGCAGGTTTAATTTTTGATATGGATGGCACAATCCTGGATACGGAGCCTACGCACCGTAAAGCGTGGCGCGAAGTATTAGGGCACTACGGTCTTCAGTACGATGTTCAGGCAATGATTGCGCTTAATGGATCGCCCACCTGGCGTATTGCTCAGGCAATTATTGAGCTGAATCAGGCCGATCTCGACCCGCATGCGTTAGCGCGTGAAAAAACAGAAGCAGTAAGAAGTATGCTGCTGGATAGTGTCGAGCCGCTTCCTCTTGTTGAAGTGGTGAAAAGTTGGCATGGTCGTCGCCCAATGGCTGTAGGAACGGGGAGTGAAAGCGCCATCGCTGAGGCATTGCTGGCGCACCTGGGATTACGCCGTTATTTTGACGCCGTCGTCGCTGCTGATCACGTCAAACACCATAAACCCGCGCCAGACACATTTTTGTTGTGCGCGCAGCGTATGGGCGTGCAACCGACGCAGTGTGTGGTCTTTGAAGATGCCGATTTCGGTATTCAGGCGGCCCGTGCAGCAGGCATGGACGCCGTGGATGTTCGCTTGCTGTGAGTGAAGCGTTATCGCTTTTCTCGTTGTTTGCCAGTAGTTTTCTCAGCGCTACACTATTACCCGGCAACTCCGAAGTCGTGCTGGTGGCAATGTTGCTTTCCGGGATCAGTTATCCCTGGGTTTTAGTTTTAACAGCAACAATGGGTAATAGCCTTGGAGGGTTAACTAACGTTATCCTTGGGCGTTTCTTTCCATTGCGTAAAACATCGCGCTGGCAAGAGAAAGCTACCGGCTGGCTGAAACGCTATGGTGCAGTCACGCTATTATTAAGCTGGATGCCCGTGGTTGGCGATTTACTGTGTCTGTTAGCGGGATGGATGCGCATCTCCTGGGGGCCAGTAATCTTTTTTTTGTGCCTTGGTAAAGCGTTACGCTATGTTGCAGTTGCAGCAGCGACCGTTCAGGGCATGATGTGGTGGCACTAATTGTAGGCCTGCACATATGGTCACCATTACAGTTATGCTAATTAAAACGATTTTGACAGGCGGGAGGTCAATTTGATCCCGGACGTATCACAGGCGCTGGCCTGGCTGGAAAAACATCCTCAGGCGTTAAAGGGGATACAGCGTGGGCTGGAGCGCGAAACTTTGCGTGTTAATGCTGATGGCACACTGGCAACAACAGGTCATCCTGAAGCATTAGGTTCCGCACTGACGCACAAATGGATTACTACCGATTTTGCGGAAGCATTGCTGGAATTCATTACACCAGTGGATGGTGATATTGAACATATGTTGACCTTTATGCGCGATCTGCATCGTTATACGGCGCGCAATATGGGCGATGAGCGGATGTGGCCGTTAAGTATGCCATGCTACATCGCAGAAGGTCAGGACATCGAACTGGCACAGTACGGCACTTCTAACACCGGACGCTTTAAAACGCTGTATCGTGAAGGGCTGAAAAATCGCTACGGCGCGCTGATGCAAACCATTTCCGGCGTGCACTACAATTTCTCTTTGCCAATGGCATTCTGGCAAGCGAAGTGCGGTGATATCTCGGGCGCTGATGCCAAAGAGAAAATTTCTGCGGGCTATTTCCGCGTTATCCGCAATTACTATCGTTTCGGTTGGGTCATTCCTTATCTGTTTGGTGCATCTCCGGCGATTTGTTCTTCTTTCCTGCAAGGAAAACCAACGTCGCTGCCGTTTGAGAAAACCGAGTGCGGTATGTATTACCTGCCGTATGCGACCTCTCTTCGTTTGAGCGATCTCGGCTATACCAATAAATCGCAAAGCAATCTTGGTATTACCTTCAACGATCTTTACGAGTACGTAGCGGGCCTTAAACAGGCAATCAAAACGCCATCGGAAGAGTACGCGAAGATTGGTATTGAGAAAGACGGTAAGAGGCTGCAAATCAACAGCAACGTGTTGCAGATTGAAAACGAACTGTACGCGCCGATTCGTCCAAAACGCGTTACCCGCAGCGGCGAGTCGCCTTCTGATGCGCTGTTACGTGGCGGCATTGAATATATTGAAGTGCGTTCGCTGGACATCAACCCGTTCTCGCCGATTGGTGTAGATGAACAGCAGGTGCGATTCCTCGACCTGTTTATGGTCTGGTGTGCGCTGGCTGATGCACCGGAAATGAGCAGTAGCGAACTTGCCTGTACACGCGTTAACTGGAACCGGGTGATCCTCGAAGGTCGCAAACCGGGTCTGACGCTGGGTATCGGCTGCGAAACCGCACAGTTCCCGTTACCGCAGGTGGGTAAAGATCTGTTCCGCGATCTGAAACGCGTCGCGCAAACGCTGGATAGTATTAACGGCGGCGAAGCGTATCAGAAAGTGTGTGATGAACTGGTTGCCTGCTTCGATAATCCCGATCTGACTTTCTCTGCCCGTATCTTAAGGTCTATGATTGATACTGGTATTGGCGGAACAGGCAAAGCATTTGCAGAAGCTTACCGTAATCTGCTGCGTGAAGAGCCGCTGGAAATTCTGCGCGAAGAGGATTTTGTAGCCGAGCGCGAGGCGTCTGAACGCCGTCAGCAGGAAATGGAAGCCGCTGATACCGAACCGTTTGCGGTGTGGCTGGAAAAACACGCCTGACAGAAAAGAAAAAGGCCACTCGTGAGTGGCCAAAATTTCATCTCTGAATTCAGGGATGATGATAACAAATGCGCGTCTTTCATATACTCAGACTCGCCTGGGAAGAAAGAGTTCAGAAAATTTTTAAAAAAATTACCGGAGGTGGCTAAATGCCGTTGTTAGATAGCTTCACAGTCGATCATACCCGGATGGAAGCGCCTGCAGTTCGGGTGGCGAAAACAATGAACACCCCGCATGGCGACGCAATCACCGTGTTCGATCTGCGCTTCTGCGTGCCGAACAAAGAAGTGATGCCAGAAAGAGGGATCCATACCCTGGAGCACCTGTTTGCTGGTTTTATGCGTAACCATCTTAACGGTAAGGGTGTAGAGATTATCGATATCTCGCCAATGGGCTGCCGCACCGGTTTTTATATGAGTCTGATTGGTACGCCAGATGAGCAGCGTGTTGCTGATGCCTGGAAAGCGGCAATGGAAGACGTGCTGAAAGTGCAGGATCAGAATCAGATCCCGGAACTGAACGTCTACCAGTGTGGCACTTACCAGATGCACTCGTTGCAGGAAGCGCAGGATATTGCGCGTAGCATTCTGGAACGTGACGTACGCATCAACAGCAACGAAGAACTGGCACTGCCGAAAGAGAAGTTGCAGGAACTGCACATCTAGTCAGTAAACTATCTTCACAATTAATTGAAAAAAGCCAGTTCAAATGAACTGGCTTAGTTGTACTTAGTGCGCACCGCCTCCGCCGCCACCTGCGCCAAATGGCGGTTTAGCAAACCACACCAGCCCCAGCAGTACGAGGAATATTCCGGCTGACATCCAGAAGATCTCATTGGCGGAAATAATCAGCCCCTGATTGGTGATCTGCTGGGCAATCCAGCCTGATGCCTGCTGTTGCGTCATCCCAAGCCCTTCCAGTTGACTGTACATCGCCTGGGCATTCGGGTTGAACGGGTTTACCGACTCAGTCAACTGCGCATGGTGCATCGACTCGCGGTTGGTCCACATGGTCGTGGTTATCGACGTGCCGATAGACCCCGCCAGCGTTCGCGTAAAGTTAGAGAGGCTCGATGCCGCCGCCAGTCGTTCCGGTGGCAAACCAGACAGCGTAATGGTGGTCAGCGGCATAAAGAAGCAGGCCACCGCAAACCCCTGGATAAACTGCGGCCAGGCCGACGCGCCAAAATCCATACCTGGTTCAAAGGTATAGGCACGCCAGTAGAAGCAGACGGCATACATAATAAAGCTGAAGGTTACCAGCCGCCGCATATCCAGTTTATGCGCGAAGCGGCCGATAATCGGCGACAGGATCACCGGAATAATCCCTACCGGCGCAGAGGCCAAACCTGCCCAGGTCGCCGTGTAACCGTAGACCTCCTGCAACAACTGCGGCAGCAGAACAATAGCGCCGAAGTAGAGCATATACGCGAGGCTGATACACAAGCAGCCGATGGTGAAGTTGCGCGACTTAAACAACGACAGATCGACTATCGGGTTATCGTCGGTCAGCTCCCAGACAATCAGGAAGCAGATAGCCACCACCGCCACCACGGTAAGAATGATAATTTCCTGTGATGAAAACCAGTCCAGCTCTTTACCGCGGTCGAGCATAATCTGCAGGCTGCCGATACCAATAACCAGCAGTGCCAGCCCCACGGCATCAATCCGCCGCCGTTCGGTGCGGGTTTCACGTCCGCGCAGAGTTTGCAGTGTCATCAACACCACCGCCACGCCAATCGGCACGTTGATGAAGAATATCCAGCCCCAGTGGTAATTATCGCTGATATAACCGCCGAGGATCGGGCCGCAAATTGGCGCGACAATCACCGTCATCGACCACAACGCCAGCGCGATCGAGCGTTTGGCTGGCGGGTAGTTATTCAGCAATAGACTTTGCGAAAGCGGGATCAACGGCCCGGCGACAATCCCCTGAATCACGCGGAAGAAGATCAGCATATTCAGGCTGCTGGAGACACCACACGCCCACGACGCAATAGCAAAGGCGATGGTGGACCAAAGGAACAGTTTCACTTCCCCGACGCGCTTTGCCAGCCAGCCGGTAAGCGGGATCGAGATGGCATTCGCCACCCCGAAAGAAGTGATTACCCACGTTCCCTGGCTGAGCGATGAGCCCAGATTCCCGGCGATAGTGGGGATCGCCACGTTAGCAATGGTGGAGTCCAGCACCTGCATGAATGTCGCCAGTGACAGCGCAATCGTCATAATGACCAGTTGCGCGCCTTCCAGCGGTTTTTGCTGTTGCATCACACGCACCTCTGGATTAGCCAGCGTTAGCTTTTACGATATCGTCGATCAGTTTATTGACAGGTGCCAGGCTGATTTCACGCGCGGTACTTACCGCGACCGGTGTTGAACGTACTTTATTTGCCAGTACCTGACCGTCACGGTTAGTGGTATTGACGCTCACCAGCGTGGACAAACCAATGCGCAGCGGGTATTGCTCCAGCTGTTTCTGGTCCAGTTCGATACGCACAGGCAGACGCTGAACGACTTTGATCCAGTTACCGGTCGCATTTTGCGCCGGAAGCAGTGAGAACGCGCTACCTGTGCCCATATCCAGACCAACTACTTTACCGGTGTATTTCACATCATCGCCGTAAATATCGGTGGTGATAGTGACCGGCTGACCGATACGCATATTGGCAATCTGCGTCTCTTTAAAGTTGGCATCCACCCACATATTGGTGGCTGGAACGACCGCCATCAGCGGCGTCGTTGGGCTAATTTGTGCCCCAGGCTGTACCGCGCGGCGGGAGACATAACCGGTCATCGGACTGACAATACGAGTACGCTCTAGCGCCAGCCAGGCGTTACGTACTTCGGTGGCAGCCTGTTGCACGGCAGGCTGATCTTCCAGTTTAGTCCCCAGAATCATCGCCTGATTGGCATTGTATTGTTGAATAGCGACGTCCAGTTGCGCCTGGGCACTGGTGACGGCGTCGCGGGCGTGTTGCAGCTCTTCGCGACCAATCAGGTTGGCATTGCCCAGCGGCACACGGCGGTTGTAGTCGCTTTGTGCTTTCGCGAGGGCGATTTTCTGCACCTCAATATTCGCCTGCAACTGCTTGCTGTTAATCATCAGCTGGTGGGTTTGGCGAACGCTGGAAGCCAGTGCAGTTTTGGCTTTTTCAAACGCCTGGCGAGCATCTGTCGGGTCGAGAGTGACCAGCACGTCGCCTTCTTTTACAAAATCGGTGTTATCGGCCCAGACTTTCGTCACGCTGCCAGACACCTGAGACATAATTTGAATCTGATTCCCTGCCACGTATGCGTCATCGGTTTCTTCGAAATGACGCAGTACCAAAAACCAATAAATCCCTATCGCTACGGCAATAATTATAAAGAGCAAGGTGAGAAGGAGGAGCAGACGCTTACGTTTGCCGCTCTTCTTTACCGGTTGCTGCGGGGTTTGAGTCTCCGCATTTGCGCTCATATTGTTCTCCACGATCTTCTTAACTCATCGGCTGAGCCGACCTGCTTGCCAAAAAGGCCAGCATGTTGCGATGCTGGCCGGTCATTTTTTCTTTTATAAATCTGGATTTTTGAGCGAGATGACGCGTTAGCTCATCGCTTCGAGAACCACACCGTCTTGTTCCATCTGGTCGAGACGGGAGAGCAATTTGCGGGTGATTTGCTCGAGCTGATCTTTTTCTGTTGTGCTGAGCGCGGACCAGAGTTGATGCAGGCAGTTATGCTGCGGTGGTAAAACCTCGCGCAAAAACTCGTGACCTTTTTCCGTTAATTGCAGATGCAGGCAGCGGCGATCGTTATCGCTTTCACGACGTTCGATCCAACCGCGTTTTTCCAGTTCATCGGCAATACGCGTCGCGTTGGTACGGGATGATCCAAGAGCACAACTTAATTCAGAAGGCTGAATACTGTGGTTTTCCTGAGACTCCAGCGTAATCAACGCCATAAACAACGTCTCGTTAATCCCCTGAGCCTTCAGCATTTTATTGCGGTTCTCCAGCAGCTTGCTTTGCATGTGCATGCAAAGACGAGTCAGAAGGATCTCCTGATAAGGAAAATCTTCGTGGCGGCTGGCGCGAAATTTTAGCATTTGTTCAATGGGCGTAAACGAACTATCCATTTGGGTATGACCTCATTAATTTCAGCCGATATAGTAACGACAGTGACAAATAAAGTAAATGTATTGTTTTAGAAAAATGATTCTTGTGGGTTATATAATCGCCATCACTTTCCAGGCGAGCCCATAGGCCAGCGCACTAAGCAGTGTTGGGATGATAATGCTGCGTGTTTTATAGAAACTGGCACCCAGTACCGCGAAGCCGACCAGCGTGGGCACGAAACGGCGTGTATCGTGCATCACTTCTGGTGCGGTAGAGACAACCAGCAGAGCGCATATCGAGGCGATGCCAATGGTGTCGAGCAAAATACCTACCGCGCCACGTTTGGTTGGGCGGGCATTACCCACACGCAGGCGCAGCGGCAAATAGCGGAAGCAATAATTCGCCACGCCAACCAGTAACCCAAGCAGCAGAACCTCATAGCTCATCGGGCGCTCCTTGCCAGAATGCCTGGATTAACGCAGTGAGGCAGCCACAGACAATGCCTGCCAGAATGGCGACGGGAATAGAAAATAGCGTTACGCCTGCAAGGGCACCAACTAACGCTGCGGTAACGCAAAGAGATTGTTTGCGCTGGAAAGAGGCGAGCAGGAAACTCATAAAGAGTGCCGGAAGCATAAAACCTAATGCAGCTTCAACGGCGGGATAACCTTGCAGCAAGCCGCTGCCGGAGAATGCCCCTATTACCGTACCAAATACCCACGATGACCATGAACTGAAGGCAATGCCGATCATCCTGTTCTCGCTCCAGCGGCGATTATTGCGTACCAGTTTTGCGGTTGCGGCGGCAAAAACCTCATCCGTCAGGCCAAATGCCCACAGGGCGGTTTTCGATTTTTGCAGACGCTGAATAATACGGCTACGCAGTGACGGGCCATACAACACATGGCGAACATCCATTGCCATGACGGTCAGTGCAGCAACCCACAAACTACTCCCGGCTGCCAGCATCGCGGTAATGACGAACTGGCTCGCGCCTGCATAAATGATGCAGGAGAAAAAAACGCTTTCGAGAGGAGAGAATCCCAGACGGGTCGCATTCAGACCGAACGCAAAGGCCACCGGAATATAACTAATAACAATCGGTAAACTGTCTTTGCATCCTTCCATGAAGGTCGCCGAACCAGGAGCAGGCTGTGGAGTAGGGCTTTCCATAGAGTGTACGCTTAACGATTGTTAATATAATAAATAGACTGAATGAATATCTTAACCTTATCAGACTGATGGGCTTCTTAACACCCTTATAAGTGTAAAGCCACGAAAACGGTTGCTGATTGCTTAATTTGCGGCTTCCTGACGATGAAAACCTCGCCACCAGACCAGTAAGTTAACCAGGGCAATCGTCGCGCCAGCCAGACAAACGCCAGCCCAACCGCCATGTTGCCAGGCTGAGGCTGAAATTAGCGAACCGGCGGCACCGCCAATAAAGTAGCTGGTCATGTAACCTGCGGTCAGGCGATTACGCGCATCAGGGTGTATTCGATAAATTACCGTCTGGTTAGTGATATGCACGCCCTGTACGGTGAGATCCAGCACCAGGATGCCGATAATCAGCGCCAGTACGGAAGTGTGACCAAACCAGATCGCCAGCCATGAAAGTAATAGCAGCAGCAGACCGAAAGTTGTGGTGTGGTGCGATTTACCCTTATCGGCAAAACCGCCCGCCGGACGAGCGCCCAACGCTCCGGCAGCTCCCGCAAGTCCAAACAGACCAATGACACCATCGCTGTAGTTAAAAGGTGGAGCGGCAAGCAAAAAGGCCATTGAGGTCCAGAGAATGCTGAAGTTGGCAAAGGTCAGGCAGCCCAGCAATGCGCGGGTGCGCAGGATCTTATCGCTGATAAACATGCTGAAAACGGAACCTAACAACTGTGGGTAGTTGAGGTGGGTTTCTGATTTCATTTGTGGCAGACCACGCCATAATGCCAGCGCCATCAGTGCCATTAACACCGAGGCAACCCAAAAGACGGTGCGCCAGCCGCCGAGATTCGCCAGCAATCCGGCAACGGTCCGTGCGAGTAAGATCCCCAACAGCAGACCGCTCATAATAGTGCCAACCACTTTGCCGCGTTTGTCCGGTGAAGCCAGCGTCGCTGCCAGCGGAACCAGAATTTGTGCCACGACAGAGAATAAACCGGTTAATGCCGTACCGAGGATCATCATCGCCAGCGACTGACTGCTGGCAGTGATTAACATGCCGCCTGCCGCCAGTAAGGTCATCGAGACAATCAGGCGGCGGCGTTCAAACATATCACCGAGGGGAACAAGAAACAGCAGACCTGCTGCATAGCCCAATTGCGCGGCGGTAACAATAAAGCCTGCCGAACTGGCGGAAAGGGAAAAGTTACGCGCGATGGTGTCGAGCAATGGCTGAGCGTAATAGTTACTGGCGACCGCCAGACCGGTGGCGATAGACATCAGCACGATCAGCGCCGGGCTAAGCTCATGATTAGGTTTAGTCATTATTTTTGTTCATCAGGTGATGATTAAGCTGGAAATCAATAATAGCGGATGTTGATGAATATGGGATGAAAGATAGCTTGTTGAAATGTGCGATGTGGTTTGTAGGCATGATAAGACGCGCCAGCGTCGCATCAGGCATTGTGCACAGAACGGCGGATGCGGCGAAAACGCCTTATCCGCCATACGGAATGAGTGTATTTTGTAGGCATGATAAGACGCGTCAGCGTCGCATCAGGCATTGTGTACAGAGCGGCGGATGAGGCAAAAACGCCTTATCCGCCTGAATAAAAATTACTTCTGCGCTGCCAGCGCCTCATTCACCCAGCCATCGAACTGCTGCTGGTGGGCTTTGATCCAGCCATCAACGTGGCCCTGAATATCGCCTTCTGAGGCTTTGCCGTCATGCATAATGGCGTTCTGGGCGTTAATATCGGCCACTGGCAACTGCATAATGGCAAACAGTTTGGCTGCCGCCGGATTTTTCTCGGTCCAGGCTTTGTTGGCAACGATATGCATGGTGCTGACCGGGAAGCCGTAATTCGCGCCATTCGGCAGTTTGGTATCGGCATTTTTATCGCCCGGCAGTGCGGAGAACGGCACCTGCAACCAGACCACATCTTTCCCTGGCTTCAGCTCATTACTCACCCAGTACGGCGTCCAGGTGTAATAAAACACCGGTTTGCCCTCTTTGTAGCGACTGATGGTGTCGGCCATCATCGCTGCGTAGTTCCCCTGATTATGCGTCACGGTGTTGGTCAGTTCATACGCGGCAAGCTGGTGGTTGATGGCACCTTCGCAGCCCCAGCCAGGGTTACAACCGGTTAAATCCGCTTTACCGTCGCCGTTGGTATCGAACAGTTTGGCGATCTTCGGATCTTTCAGTTGTGCGATGTTGGTGATTTTATACTGGTCGGCGGTTTTCTTATCGATCAGGTAACCCTGTGCCGCGCCGTTAACAAATACCCCTTCACGATAAAATTTCTTATCGCCACCGGCAGCTTCGTACATGTTGTCATGCAGCGGCGTCCAGTTCACGGCGGTGAAGGTTGCATCGCCGGAAGCAAGCGAGGTGTAGCCAACGTTGTAATCTACTTCGCTGGGTTTATTGACGGTATAACCTAATTTCTCCAGCGCACGACTGACCAGCAGTGTCTGGAAGGTTTCTTCGGTGATGGTGCTTTGAACTGGATTAACTGTAATGCCTTTGCCCGGCAGGTCGGCAGCAAAAGTTTGTGTAGAGATAAGCGTGGCAAACGCTGTCGCAAAAAGTACGCTATGTCGCATTGTTATTCCTTTTTTTGGCAGGGTGATATGCCCGGCGTTACCGGGCAAGTGCAGAGTTACTTAATGAATGGGCGGGTCAGCAGACCGACAGGGCCAGTGGTGTACCAGCGACGGTTGCCGCGACTGCGTGAGTCGCGCCCAACGGCCTGCGTCAGGCGGTCGAGGATAATGGCGAGGATCACAATCCCGACGCCGCCAACGGTGGCAAGCCCCATATCCAGACGACCGATACCGCGAAGTACCATCTGACCCAGCCCGCCGACGGCAATCATCGAGGCAATGACCACCATAGAAAGGGCCAGCATCAGCGTCTGGTTAACGCCCGCCATAATGGTCGGCATCGCCAGCGGTAACTGAACTTTGAACAGCATCTGGCGCGGGCTGGCACCGAATGAGCGCGAGGCTTCAATCAGATCCGCCGGAACCTGGTTAATCCCCAGAATGGTCAGACGGATAATCGGCGGCAGAGCAAAGATGATCGTCACCACCACGCCCGGCACGTTACCGATACCAAATAGCATGACGATTGGCACCAGATAAACAAACGCTGGCGTGGTCTGCATGGCATCAAGCAGTGGACGAATAATTTTCGCCGCTCGCGGACTTCTCGCCAGCCAGATCCCCAGCGGCAAACCAATGACGATACAGAACAGCAGGGCGGTTAACACCAGCGCCAGGGTAACCATGGCCTGCGACCAGGCACCGATTGCGCCGATGGCAATCAGCGAAACCAGCGTCGCCACGCCCATTCCGACCCCGGAAATCTGCCAGGCGATGAGAGCGAAAACGATAATCGCCACCGGTGCGGGCATACCCAGCAGCAATTGCTGGAAACCGTTGAGAATGTAATCAACCGGAACGCGCACGCCCTGGAAGACGGGACGGAAATGGGTAACAACCCAGTCGATCCCTTCAGTGACCCAACTGTCGAGCGGGATCAGCGTTTTATGGAACGGATCGAGAATATTAAAATGCTCGACGTTTGGCGCAGGCGTACTGGTCAGCCAGTCAGCACCACCGCCGTCAGTCGGTGCAGTCGCCGGTGTACCCCAGGCGTCTGCGGATTGCACGGCACTGTCCGCCGCTGGCGTGGTATCCCACGGATTATTTTGATCAGCCATTATTTACCCCCTCACGATCTAAAGCGCGCAGCAGCATTCCTTTCGAAATGATGCCGACATACTGTTGGTCCTCGTCGACCACGGGCACCGCACAGGGTGCCTGTCCGACATGAGAGAGCAACTCGCTAAGAGGCGTTTGTGCATCGACTGCTAACGGCGCATCAATCAGCGCCGCATCAAGACCTTGCTGCTGCGTTAACGCGGTTTTAAGCGAATCGATGGAAACTGCGCCGACAAACTTATTACCGCGTTCGATAACGTAGCCATATTCGCGATCTTCATCCTGCAATAATTTCAGTGCCGAACGTGGGCCGAAGCCAGGGGTTTTACGAATTAAGCCATTCGGTGTCCGGCGGGCAATATCTTTCGCACTGAATACCTGACTAATATCAACGCCACGGAAGAAGGTACGGACATAATCATTCGCCGGATTATTGAGAATTTCATCCGGTGTGCCGACCTGTACCACTTCACCATTTTGCATAATGGCAATTCGGTCGCCAATACGCATAGCCTCATCGAGATCGTGGGAAATAAAGACAATGGTGCGCTGATGTTTCGCCTGTAATTTTACCAGCTCATCCTGCATCTCGGTGCGAATTAATGGATCGAGCGCCGAGAAGGCTTCGTCCATTAATAATATATCCGGATTAATCGCTAACGCGCGGGCTAATCCCACACGTTGACGCATCCCGCCAGAGAGTTCATCCGGGTAGCTGTGGGCATAATTTTCCAGCCCGACCTGACGCAGTGCATCAAGGGCTTTTTCCCGGCGTTCTTCGGCATTAATTCCGGCCAATTCCATACCGAACGCAGTATTGTCCAGCACGGTCATATGCGGCATTAAGGCAAAGGACTGGAAGACCATCGCAATCTTTTTTCTGCGCACCTCACGGAGTTCGGCATCGGATATTTTGGCAATATCCACACCATCAATCAGCACTTGCCCGCGGGTGGGTTCAATCAGGCGATTGAGAAGGCGTACCATTGTGGATTTACCCGAGCCGGATAATCCCATGATGACAAATATCTCGCCTTCTTCAATGGCCAGACTGGCGTCTTTTACGCCAAGCGATAGCCCAGTTTTTTCCAGAATTTGTTCTTTCGAAAGTCCTTGTTCGATATATTTGAACGCTCGCTGTGGATGCTCGCCAAATATTTTATAAAGATTTTTAATTTCTAATTTAATTGCCATGCAATAGAAAGATTCCTTTATTTGTTTATGTCGATATATTACCCAATGGAAATAGTCACTTTTTTCTACCCTAACATACTGAGAATCTGAGGCAACCCCTGTGGGCAAATGTGGCATGAATATTGATGCGAGCAAATCGCCGGAATTTCCCGTGATATAAGGGCTGAGAGCAAATCGAGAAAAGTTGATATTTTTTGTCATAGATAGCGAAAAAACGCCTGAATATTGTAGTTTCAGGCGAATAATGCAACAGAGTATCAGTGTAGATCACTACAGAATATTTGCGTGATAAAAAGCTATTTGGCGGGAATTATTTCCCTGCTGCGGGTAGTGATATTTTTGAAAATAACACCCTCAGAAATTCCAGTCTTCATCTTCTGTTTCAACCGCTTTCCCCATCACATAAGAGGAGCCTGAACCGGAAAAGAAATCGTGATTTTCATCGGCATTCGGCGAAAGCGCGGCGAGGATTGCCGGATTCACTTCCGCCATTTCTGCGGGAAATAACGGTTCGTAGCCCAGATTCATCAAAGCCTTATTGGCGTTGTAACAGAGAAACGCTTTCACATCGTCAGCCCACGGGGTTTCGGCGTACAGCTCATCGGTGTATTGCAACTCGTTGTCGTAGAGTTCCAGCAACAAATCGAAGGCGAAACTCTTCAACTCTTCACGTTGTCCCAGAGATATCTTTTCCATGTTTTTCTGATATTTATAGCCTATGTAGTAACCGTGGACTGCTTCATCGCGGATAATCAGACGGATCAGATCTGCGGTATTGGTCAGCTTTCCGCGGCTGGAAAAATACATCGGCAGCCAGAAACCGGAATAGAACAAAAAAGATTCAAGAAACACACTGGCGATTTTCTTTTTCAGCGGATCATCACCGCGATAATGTTGCTGAATAATCTGAGCTTTTCGCTGCAACGGTGCGTTTTCTTCACTCCAGGCGTAGGCGGCATCGACATCTTTGGTCTGACACAGCGTCGAGAAAATCGAACTGTAAGAGCGGGCATGAACCGCTTCCATAAAGCTGATATTCGATAATACCGCTTCTTCATGAGGCGTGAGTGCATCGGGCATCAGCGAAGGCGCGCCGATAACATTTTGCAGCGTGTCGAGCAGCGTCAGGCCAGTAAAAACGCGCATCGTCAGTTGTTGTTCTACGACAGTTAATGTCTGCCAGGCAGGAATATCGTTCGACAGCGGCACCTTTTCTGGTAGCCAGAAATTGCTGGTCAGGCGATTCCACACCTCCAGATCTTTATCGTCAGATATCTTGTTCCAGTTGATGGCGCTGATACGTGAGAGTTTCATAGATATTCCTTAAAGTGCACAGGAGACGCAGCCTTCAATTTCAGTGCCTTCCAGCGCCATCTGACGCAGGCGAATGTAATAGAGCGTTTTGATACCTTTGCGCCAGGCGTAAATCTGCGCTTTGTTGATATCGCGAGTGGTGGCGGTATCGGGGAAAAACAGCGTCAGCGACAAACCCTGATCGACATGGCGAGTCGCTTCCGCGTAGGTGTCGATGATCTTTTCTGCGCCGATTTCGTAAGCATCCTGATACAGCGCCAGATTCTCGTTAGTCATAAACGGGGCAGGGTAGTAAACGCGTCCTGTTTTGCCCTCTTTGCGTATCTCTACTTTCGCCACAATCGGATGAATACTCGACGTAGCATGGTTGATATAAGAGATAGAACCGGTTGGCGGCACCGCCTGAAGATTCTGGTTATAAATGCCGTAGCGCATCACGTCGTCGCGCAGTTGCGCCCACATCTCACGGGTAGGTAACGTAATACCGCTACGGGCAAACAGTTCGCCAACTTTCGTCGTTTTCGGCTGCCAGTTCCCTTGCAGATATTGGCTGAAATATTCACTACTGGCATAGCGTGACTGTTTGAACCCGGCGAAGGTTTCACCGCGTTCGCGTGCCAGCAACATCGAGGTACGCAGTGCGTGCCAGGTGATGGTATAGAAATAGAGATTGGTGAAATCCAGTGCTTCCGGCGAACCATAAGCGATGCCTTCTCGCGCCAGATAACCGTGTAAATTCATCTGCCCCAGCCCGATGGCGTGTGAGGCGGCATTTCCGGCTTCGATGGACGGCACGCTGCGGATATGACTCATATCTGACACCGCCGTTAAACCGCGTACGGCAGTCTCTACCGTGCGGGCAAAGTTGGGGGAATCCATGGTGTGGGCAATATTCAACGAACCTAAATTGCAGGAAATATCATGGCCTGTACGGGCATAGTCGAGATTCTCGTCATACTCTGAGGCGCTGTTAACCTGCAAAATTTCTGAGCATAGATTACTCATATTTATGCGCCCGGCGATAGGGTTAGCACGGTTTACCGTGTCTTCATACATGATGTAGGGATAGCCGGACTCAAACTGGATTTCTGCCAGTCGCTGGAAGAAATCACGGGCGTTGAGGTATTTTTTGCGGATGCGTTCATCGGCAACCAGTTCGTCATAGTGTTCGCTAATGGCGATATCGGCAAACGGCTTGCCATAAACTCGCTCAACGTCATAGGGCGAAAACAGCGCCATCTGCGCATTCTCTTTGGCCAGATGGAAAGTGATATCCGGGATCACCACGCCAAGCGACAGTGTTTTAATGCGGATTTTTTCGTCGGCATTTTCCCGTTTCGTGTCGAGAAAACGCAGAATATCGGGATGATGAGCATGTAAATAGACTGCACCAGCCCCCTGACGAGCGCCGAGTTGGTTGGCATAGGAAAATGCGTCTTCCAGCATTTTCATCACCGGAATTACGCCAGAAGATTGATTTTCAATACGTTTAATTGGCGCGCCCGCTTCCCGCAGATTCGACAGCAAAAATGCTACGCCGCCGCCGCGTTTCGACAGTTGCAGTGCGGAATTTACCGCCCGACCAATCGACTCCATATTGTCTTCAATACGCAGCAAAAAACAGGAAACCAGTTCGCCGCGCTGCTGCTTACCGCAGTTGAGGAATGTCGGCGTGGCTGGCTGAAAGCGTCCTGACAGCATTTCATCGGTCAGTTGCAACGCCAGCGTCGCATCGCCTTGTGCCAGCGTCAGCGCCACCATCGTGACTCGATCGGCAAAATCTTCCAGATAACGTTTACCGTCGAATGTCTTCAACGTATAGCTGGTGTAAAACTTCCATGCCCCGAGGAATGTCTGGAAACGAAAACCGCTGGTGTGTGCGTGGGCAAACAGCGTAATGACAAAGTCGCGAGAGTAGCGATTAAGAACGCTTTCATCATAGTAACCTTCGTTGACCAGCCAGTTCAGGCGCTGCTGCTGGCTACTGAAGGTCACACTGTTCGGACGCACATGCGTCGCCATAAAGGCGTCAACGGCCTGGCGGTCTTTATCGAACTGAATGCGACCTGCGCTATCGTAGAGGTTAAGCATCGCATTCAGCGCGTGGTAATCCATCGTTTCCTGCGTCAGGCATTCTGCGGTTGTCGTTGCCAAAATTCGGTTACTCCTTTACGAACGTTTTCGATATCGCTTTGCGTACCCATGAGTTCAAAACGGTACAGCCACGGCACGCCGCATTTCCGGGCAATCACATCTCCGGCGCGGCCATACGCCTCACCAAAGTTGCGATTACCCGAAGCAATAACGCCGCGAAGCAACGCCCGGTTGTGCTCGTCGTTTAAAAAGCGAATTACCTGTCGTGGCACCGCGCCAGCCGTACCGCCGCCGCCGTAAGAGGGCACGATCAGGATGTAAGGCTCGTCTACCTGAATCCGTTCCCGCTCATTGAGCGGGATGCGCACCGCGGGCAGTCCTAAACGTTCGATAAAACGCTGCGTATTTTCGGAGCTACTGGAAAAGTAGACGAGCTGGCTCATGCACTGGCCGCGTGTGGCGCTGGATGCAGACGATTGATCATGTCCGGGCGGAAACCAGACCAGCTAAGATCGCCAGCAATCACTACCGGCAACTGACGAAAGCCCTGAGCACGCAGCGCTTCCGCCGCTTCAGGAACGCGATCGACATTAATCATTTCAAAATCAAAGCCCCGGTTTTCCATCGCCCGTTTGGTGGCGTGGCACTGAACGCAATCGTTACGAGTGTAAATAGTAATGCGCATGATTCGTATTTCCGTTTAAAATGAAGATACGGCGCGATGATACGCGTCGGGTTGTCTCTCTGTTGATACAGAGATACTAGATGTAGTTGAAAAAAGATTCAACCACACAATATATAGCAAATAGTGGTCGAAATTACCCTGGATATGAGCGTGACGGGGTAGGGGGATTTTTGTGATTCACCAGGCAAAAAGAAACCCCGAAGACAGGCTTCGGGGTCAAAGACGCGTATTTATTATCATTTTTGCACTACGATTTGCGCATGCTTAACAGTGCGCCGATAAAAATACCTACCGCAGCTGCTGTACCCACGCTACACCAGGGTCTTTCACGAACAAAAGAATCCGCGCAGCCAACGGCATCGCGTGCGGCTTGCTGGACGCGAGTACGACCATGCATTCGCGCCCTGGTTTCTTTCAGCAATGCCTGAGCTTTACTGCGTGCGGCTTCAGCTTCCCCTTTGGCGTCGCTGCCCCAGGACTTTAATACAGATTCGAGGCTGTCAGCTAATTGATTGACATCATTCTGGATATCCTGCACGCCATCATCAACGTCGTTGCGGTTCGGTCGGTTAAACATATGATCCCCCATTAGAATTCGATGTAATTTTCAGTGTAGACCATAATTTTCTTAACTGAGGTTCATCGCGGCTTTATGGACTTTTCTGAAAGCGTTGTGAATGCGCAATCAGGTAAGGTAGGCCCGCGGTTGATAATAACGAGGATCAAATATGTATTTACGACCAGACGAGGTGGCGCGCGTACTTGAAAAAGTCGGTTTTACTGTCGATGTGGTAACCCAGAAAGCGTATGGTTACCGCCGTGGGGAAAATTATGTCTATGTTAATCGCGAAGCGCGAATGGGACGTACCGCTCTGGTAATTCATCCAACATTAAAAGAACGCAGTTCAACACTGGCTGAACCCGCTTCCGATATTAAAACTTGCGATCATTACCAGCAATTTCCGCTCTATTTAGCAGGCGAGCGACACGAGCATTACGGTATCCCGCATGGCTTCAGTTCGCGTGTTGCGCTTGAACGTTATTTGAATGGTTTATTTGGCGAAGCCAGTTAAAGACGCGACTGGCGATGCCAGTCGCGAAAAGAAGAGTCAGGCTTTTACCTGCTGGTAACGGCTGACTTTAAACAGTCGGCGGCAATAATCGAGGAAGTAGCCATAAACCGCCCCCATCAACATCGAAACAACGATGTTTGAACTGACCGCCGCCATAATCTGATGCCAGTCTGCGCCCACCACTAACAAGATCGCCACATACACCGGTGACTGGAACGTCACATAAGCCAGGATATCAGCCAGATTTTTTATCCAGCCCGACGGGCTAACTTTGCGTGCCGCGCGCATAAACAGATCGCGGTACATACCGTATGGCCATGCAATTAAGATGTTCACCGGAATCGCTACCAATCTGGAATAAAAAGACTGTTCGAAGCTCATTCCGGAGAGGAAAACTTCAATACACATGTTCACGACAGAACAGTAAACAACCATCGCGAACGTATCTGCAACTGCATGACGCAAGCGTGACTGCGGTGAGAACATGCTAATGCTCCTTAATAAAAGCGTAATGGGATGTTAATGGAGATGAAAGCAGTGGATCTCATTGTCATCTGCATTTTCGCATAGCGTATATCGCTGGCTATGACTATTCAATTAGTGAAAAATTTTTATTTAGTCAGTTTTTGTAGATAAAATATTCCGTAACGGCTCGTTTTTTGTACATTGTGGATTTTTACATGCCGATATGATTTATTTTCAATTAAATCAATTAGATATGACCTTGCCTTTAATTTCACTAATGAAAGTTTGGGGGTGAGGTAACGCTATAAGCGTAGAGAATTCGGTGTATGTCGTGACCGTGTCATTTACAGCATTTTTTATGCCAGAAAATGTACATTAACAGCAGAAAGCACCAGTGAGGGGTGTTTTCTTTTATTCTGTTATATTGCATTTTTATTCACTTCGGTTTTGTCAGGCTTGCGGAATTAGCGAGCAGAGAGCGCCACTCTGTTCACCAATAATCTAAATTACTCATCAAAATGGCTAATATATAATCTTGAAATTATTCTGAGAGTTTCAGAAAATAACAGCTGAAATAATCTCGCGCAGGACTGTAAATAGATTAAATTTTGTGGAAATATAATAAGTGATCGCTTACACTACGCGACGAAATACTTTTTTGTTTTGGCGTTAAAAGGTTTTCTTTATTATGTCCGTAATGTTACAAAGTTTAAATAACATTCGCACCCTCCGTGCGATGGCTCGCGAATTCTCCATTGACGTTCTTGAAGAAATGCTCGAAAAATTCAGGGTTGTCACTAAAGAAAGACGTGAAGAAGAAGAACAGCAGCAGCGTGAACTGGCTGAGCGTCAGGAAAAAATTAGCACCTGGCTGGAGCTGATGAAGGCTGACGGAATTAACCCGGAAGAGTTATTGGGTAATAGCTCTGCTGCTGCACCACGCGCTGGTAAAAAACGCCAGCCGCGTCCGGCGAAATATAAATTCACCGATGTTAACGGTGAAACTAAAACCTGGACCGGTCAGGGCCGTACACCGAAGCCAATTGCTCAGGCGCTGGCAGAAGGTAAATCTCTCGACGATTTCCTGATCTAATTACTGAGGCCGGATGTCGCTGCTAGGGCGCGTCCGGCGTCGCTTCTCAAGCTCGTTGGTTCCACGGCATCTTATCTAACAACCTTGCCATTCCACAAAAACCGCTGATTCCTGCAAACAGTAACCCGGCACCAACAAAGCCACTTAATAAGAAGAAACCGCTATTTACGGTATAACCCAGTACAACGCCGATTAATATTAAACCACCCGCAGCGATCTGCACCTGGCGCATTAACGGCAAGGGTTGAGATTTATTTACCGCTACTGGCAATCCAGCTCTTTTCCAGCCATCAATCCCATCTTCGAGTAAAAATATTTCTGCGGGGGCGGCAATCGCTGCTAATTTATCGGCGTTATTACTGGTGCGTTTACCTGCCTGGCAGTGGAATATAATTTGCTCGCGACGTAATTTAGGTGGAAGACCTGACTGTTCCAGCACGGATAATGGAGCCAGATCTGCTTCAGGAATATGTTCACGAAGATATTCATCAGCATCACGAATATCGATTAACTTTGCGCCGCGTGCGATTAATTCTTGTGCATCATGCGGCGAAATGGTTGTCAAAGCCATAGTGACTCCTTACGGACAATAGACATTTTTCAGGGTGGCGATAATGGCATTTACCGCCTCATTTTTAATGGAATATAGAATGCGTTGGGCATCCCGTTGGCTGTCGATAAGCCCTTCGTCCCGCATACGAGCGAGATGCTGTGATGTCGCAGAGGCACTCAGTCCGGTAATGCGCGTCAGCTCTCCCGCGCTGGTGCCGGGGGAACCGCTAAGCATGCACAGAATCAGCAATCGTTTAGGATGGCTCATTGCTTTCAATAAGGCCGCTGCCTGTTCGGCACTGGCCTGTAATTGCGCGAGTTCAGTCATATTTATTTAAGTATTTTCTAAATTAAGTAAACTCTAAACTAAAAATGCAACATATACCAGCATCAGCAGCGTAAATGAGAGTAAAAGCGTAAGCTGAAACTGGCAGGCTCCGCTAAAATTACTACGGTTAAGAGATAAAATCTCTTTTTAAACAATGAGTAATTTTCTTATAGGGAGTACATATGGGTTTCTGGAGAATCGTCATCACCATCATTCTGCCGCCTCTCGGCGTGCTGCTCGGTAAAGGGTTCGGTTGGGCGTTCATTATTAATATTCTGCTGACACTGCTTGGGTATATCCCCGGTTTGATTCACGCGTTCTGGGTGCAAACCCGCGATTAAACCTGTGCTCACCCCCGCGGCGTTAACGCGCCGCGTTCCTCTGCTACACTTTCTGAGTGTTTCCGTTAACGAATGAGGTAGCTATGGGTCTGTTCAATTTTGTGAAAGATGCCGGAGAAAAACTCTGGGACGCGGTTACAGGTCAGCACGATAAAGACGATCAGGCGAAGAAGGTGCAGGAGCATCTGAGCAAAACCGGTATACCTGATGCCGATAAAGTGAACATTCAAATTGCCGACGGCAAAGCGACGGTCACTGGTGACGGCCTGAGTCAGGAGGCGAAGGAGAAAATCCTTGTTGCGGTGGGGAATATTTCCGGTATTGCCAGTGTTGATGATCAGGTGAAAACGGCGACACCAGCCACTGCCAGCCAGTTTTATACCGTTAAGTCTGGCGACACTCTGAGTGCCATTTCCAAACAGGTCTACGGTAACGCTAATCTGTACAATAAAATCTTCGAAGCGAATAAACCGATGCTAAAAAGCCCGGATAAAATTTATCCGGGGCAAGTGTTGCGTATTCCGGAAGAGTAGTTAATTGCCAGCCATCGCCTGCTGGATAATGGGAATTGGCGTCAGTAAATGCTGGCGCATTAACTCACTGGCGCGCGCGGTATCTCGCGCCAGTACCGCCGCAGTCAGGGTCTGGTGCTGATCGTGTTTATCCTCCAGCATTTCTACCGAAAGCACCGTTCGCCGCAGCCAGATAAATCGATAGCGCGCCGCCAGATCAAACAACCGTTCACGCATTTGCAGCAAATAGTGAGAACCACAGCCCGCCACAATTGCTGTATGAAACGCCTGATGACGCAGATCCCACTCATCAAGCATTTTCTCGCTGGCGTCACAGGCCTCCAGCTTACTCAGCAGATGCGCTTTTGCGAGAACGTCTGCCTCCCATTCATCGCCACCGCGGGCAATCGCCAGACTGACCAGCATCGCTTCCATATTGGCGCGGGCGTCGAAAATATCGAGCAGCTCCTGCTCTGACATAGACGCCACCCGATACCCTTTTTGATTCACCACCGTGACCAGCCGTTCCGCCACCAGTTGCGAAAGAGCTTCCCGTAACGGCCCAACGCCAAGTGCATAACGCGATGTCAGCAAACTCATTCGTAATTTTTCATCCGGTTGAAAATTACCGCGAATAATATCGTTCTTCAGCCAGCGATAGCCATCCAGAGACGTAATGGTCATGGTGTGACTCCTGATCATTATCAGCGCGTATTATGAACGGGTGTTTTTTGCCACAATACCAGCTTTTTCCAGCGCGCCATAATCGGCACGGTACAGATAATCCCTATCGCTAATAAGCCGGTAGAGATCACTTCTAACTGTTGCGCCGGGCGGAATAACATCACCACCAACACAAAGGTAATAAAGCCTATTACCAGCCAGGTGAGCCACGGGTAAAGCCACATGCGCAAGCGAATTTCGCTTCCTTCTGCTCGCAGAATTTTACGCATCCGCAACTGTGAAACGGCGATGACTAAATAAACCAGCAGGGCGATAGCACCGGAGCTGTCTATCAGGAATTTAAACACTTTCGCAGGTGCGTAATAGTTCACCACCACCGTTAAAAATGCCGCTCCGGTGGAGAGTAACACCGCCACATACGGGGTTTTACTGCGGTTGATTTTGCCCATTACCGCGGGCGCATCACCGCGACGGCTTAAGGAGTAGAGCATCCTTGACGCGGTATACAGCGCCGAGTTCAGACAGCTGGTTACGGAAAGTAATATCACGCAGTCCATGATTAATTTCGCATGGGGAATATTGAGCAATTCCAGAACCGAGCGATAAGAACCAACGGCTTTCAGCCCCGGCATATTCCACGGTATTAACGCCACTACGACAAAAATAGAGCACAAATAGAAGATAGAAATACGCCAGATAACCGAGTTGGTAGCGCGGACAATATGTTTTTCCGGCGTGTCGGATTCCGCGGCGGCAATGGTGACAATTTCTGCGCCCATAAACGAGAACATGGTGATCAACATCGCGCTTAATACCGCACCGAAGCCGTTGGGCATAAAGCCGCCGCTATCCCACAATCTTGAGATCCCGCTCACTTCGGCATAAGGGTAAAAACCGCTAATTGCGACTGCACCAAGGAAAATAAAGGCCAGGATAGCGATGACTTTGCACAGCGCCAGCCAGAACTCAAATTCGCCGTAGTTTTTAACGCTTAATAAATTACTGCCAGTTAAGGCGAGGGTAATGACGAGGGAAAATAACCAGATGGGAATGCCAGGAACCCACGAGTGCAGGATCATAGCGGCGATGTTGGCTTCCAGCGGGATAACCAGTACCCAAAACCACCAGTACAGCCAGCCGATGGTATAACCCGCCCAGCGGCCAATGGCTTTATCGGCATAGGTGGAAAACGAACCGGTATCGGGCGTGGCAACTGCCATTTCCGCCAACATCCGCATAATCATAACCACCAGTAACCCGGCGAACAGATAGGCCAGTAATACCGCCGGGCCCGCTTCGGCGATGGCGACGCTGGAACCGACAAACAGACTTGCGCCGATAACACCGGCAATAGACAACATGGTGACGTGGCGTGACTTCAGCCCGCCGCCTAACTCATGTGGTTGCGATGATTGCCCCATCCTGAATCCTCTCGAAAGTGTGCCACTTGGGAGAGCGCCCCGACATTTCCCGCGTCGGGTCACGCGTTTAATTGAGACGGTCAACAAAATCTTAAAAACGAAAGCGGGAGGGTTTTCTCCCTCTCCCTTAGGGAGAGGGCCGGGGTGAGGGTGTAGCCGCGTGATTACCCCTCACCCTAACCCTCTCCCCAGAGGGGCGAGGGGACAGTCCGCAGTCGTTTTTAACTTTGTCGATCGCCTCATCGTTATTATTTTTTACTGCATCGTTATCATTCCCTTAGCAACGGTTAACTCTTACAAACGGACATAGCTACTGCTTCGCCTCATCAAAACACTGACCGATAATCTCCAGACCCTGACGGATCTGAGCGTCTTCAATGGTGAGCGGTACAAGGATGCGCAGCACGTTGTAATACGGGCCGCAGGAGAGAAGAATCAGGCCCTTATCACGGGCGCGCGCCACGATCTCGGCGGTGAGTTTGGCGTTCGGTTTACTGTGATCGCCATCTTCAAACAGCTCGATGGCGATCATCGCCCCCAGCCCGCGTACGTCGCCGATCTCAGTGTGTTTTTCGGCGATCGCCAGCAATCCGTCTTTTAGCTTCTGCCCCAGATCGTTGGCTTTTTGCAGCAGATTTTCCTGCTCGAACACCTTTAACACTTCCAGCGCCGCTACGCAGGCAATCGGGTTACCGGCATAGGTGCCGCCCAGCCCGCCCGGTGCGACGGCGTCCATCACTTCGGCGCGCCCGGTGACGCCCGCCAGCGGGAAACCGCCTGCGATTGATTTCGCAAAGGTGGTGAGATCGGGTGCCACGCCCATTTGCTCCATCGCAAACAGCGTGCCGGTTCGCCCCGCGCCGCTCTGCACTTCATCAGCAATCAGCATGATCCCGTGTTCGTCACACAGCGCGCGTAAACGCTGCATAAAGGCTGGCGTTGCGGCGTAGAAACCGCCTTCGCCCTGAACCGGCTCAATCACGATGGCGGCGATATCTTCCGGCGCCGCGTCATTTTTGAAGATTCGGTGGATACTGGCGATTGCGTCATCCTCGCTGATGCCGTGCAGCGGGCAAGGATAAAGCGCGCGATAAACATGGCCCGGCATCAGGCCCATGCCCGCAGAGTACGGATTCACCTTACCGGTCAGCGCCAGCGTGTAGTGCGTGCGCCCGTGATACGCGCCGCTAAAGGCGATGGTACCGCTACGTTTGGTGGCGGCGCGGGCGATTTTCACCGCGTTCTCCACCGCTTCGGAACCTGTGGTGACCAGCAGCGTTTTCTTGGCAAAATCGCCCGGCACCTTCTGATTCATTATTTCGCACAGCTCCAGATACGGCTCGTAGGCCAGCACCTGGAAGCAGGTGTGCGACAGTTTTTTCAACTGCGCTTCCACCGCGGCAACCACCTTCGGATGCAGGTGCCCGGTATTGAGCACCGCAATCCCGCCCGCGAAATCAAGATACTCACGGCCTTCAACGTCCCACACCCGGCAGTTTTCCGCGCGGTCAGCGAAAATCGGGTGAATTTGCCCAACGCCACGGGGAATCGCCTGACTGCGGCGCTGCATTAACTCTTTATTGCTGTTCATTCGCATTCTCCAGTTAAAGACCGATGCACATATATTTGATTTCTAAGTAATCTTCGATGCCATACTTCGAACCTTCACGACCCAGACCCGAGGCTTTAATGCCGCCGAACGGGGCCACTTCATTGGAAATAATGCCGGTATTGATTCCGACGATGCCGTACTCCAGCGCTTCGCCGACGCGGAAGACGCGGCTTAAATCACGGGCGTAGAAATAGGCGGCAAGGCCAAATTCGGTGTCATTGGCCTGCGCAATCACATCAGCTTCATCTTTAAAACGGAACAGCGGGGCGAGGGGGCCGAACGTCTCTTCTTTCGACACTTTGGCGTTGGCCGGAACGTCCACCAGAATGGTCGGCTGGAAGAAGTTGCCGCCGCGCTCGTGCGCTTTACCACCGCAAACCACGCGCGCGCCTTTCTCCAGCGCATCGGCAATATGCTCTTCCACTTTTGCTACCGCTTTTTCATCGATCAGCGGCCCGATGGTGACGCCGTTATCCAGCCCGTCGCCGATATGCAGTTTGCTCACCGCCTGCTGTAATTTTTCGGCAAAGCGGTCATACACGCCGTCCTGTACGTATAAACGGTTGGCGCAGACGCAGGTTTGCCCGGCGTTGCGGAATTTCGAAGCCAGCGCGCCTTCCACGGCTTTATCGAGATCGGCATCGTCAAAGACGATAAACGGCGCGTTACCGCCCAGCTCCAGCGACACTTTCTTGATGTCTTTCGCGCACTGTTCCATTAACTGGCGGCCAATTTCGGTCGAACCGGTAAACGACAGTTTGCGCACCAGCGGGTTACTGGTCAGTTCGTTACCGACCGCGCCCGCCGAACCGGTGACCACGTTAAACACGCCAGCCGGAATGCCCGCGCGGATCGCCAGCTCCGCCAGCGCCAGCGCAGAGAACGGCGTCTGACTGGCGGGCTTCAGCACCATGGTGCAGCCTGCCGCCAGCGCCGGACCGGCTTTGCGGGTAATCATCGCCGCCGGGAAGTTCCACGGCGTGATAGCCGCGGTGACGCCAATCGGCTGCTTGATAACAATCAGGCGTTTATCGGCCTGATGACCAGGAATGGTGTCGCCATAAATGCGTTTGCCTTCTTCGGCAAACCACTCAATAAAAGAGGCGGCGTAGCTGATTTCGCCTTTCGCTTCAGCCAGCGGTTTTCCCTGTTCGAGGGTCATCAGGCGCGCTAAATCGTCCTGATGCTCCATCATCAAATTGAACCAGTTGCGCAGAATGGTGGCGCGTTCTTTGGCGGTGAGCGCACGCCAGGCGGGCAGGGCGCGGTTGGCGGCGTCGATAGCGGCGCGGGTTTCATCCGCGCCCATTTTCGGCACGCTACCCAGCTTGTCGCCGTTCGCCGGATTGGTGACATCGATGACTTCACCATCGTTGGCGTCCAGCCATTCCCCGTTAATCAACGCCTGCTGGCGGAATAAGTTACTGTCGTTAAGTTTCATCGCTACATCCTGTTTTCAAAGGTTATTGATTAAATGCGGCGTGTAAGGCATCCACACTACGTGCCGCTCGCAGCGTGCGTCCGGGGTTACTCTGGCTTGCCAACAGCGTTTGTACCTTGCTGACAATATGCGCACCAATAGGAATTGCTGATGTCGCTGCCGGGGAGGGCGCATTGCAGGTGTGGATCGTGCGCGGGGTGGTGACAAACAGAAAATCGTCAATCAGCTTGCCGTCCGGCGATACCGCCTGCGCCCGCACACCGGCGGGCCAGGGCTGGAGATCGCTTAACGAAAGCCGGGGACAATACTTTTGCACCAGCCGCAGATAGCCGCTTTTGCACAGCGAGTTTTTCATCTCGCCCAGTCCTGAGCGTAGATGGTTTTGCAGCACCCGGCGAATCCCCGACGAGCCCAAAATCTCCAGCGTGTCGCTAAATGAGAAGTCGCGCTTGCGATAGCCTTCGCGTTTGAAAGCCAGCACCGCGTTTGGCCCGACGGTCACGCTGCCGTCGATCATGCGGGTGAGATGAACGCCCAAAAACGGCATTGCCGGGTCGGGAATGGGGTAAATCAGGTGGTTAACAATCTGGTTATGCTCCGGCGCAAGGCGGAAATACTCGCCACGGAACGGGCAGATGATAAAGCCCGGTTCGAGTCCGAGCATTTTCACCAGCCGGTCAGCCATCAGCCCGGAACAGCTAATCAGCGTTGATGCTTCATATTCGCCGCCCTGACGGGTACGTATCACCACGCCGTTTTTATGCTCATTAAGCCCGCTGACTTCGGCGTTATAGATAATTTCACCGCCTCTGGACTGGAAGATTTTTGCCATCGCCGCCGTCACGTCGCGGTAGCTGACAATGCCGCTGGACGGCACAAAAATGCCGCCGAGCCCGGTGATATTCGGTTCGCGCTCGCGCAGTTCCTCGGCGTTTAACCACTCGCGCTCGATACCGTTCGCCGCCGTGCGTTCCCACAACGCGCGCATCCGTTCCATTTCGAGATCGGACGTGGCGACCAGCATCTTGCCGCAGTTGTCATAGCGAATGTCGTTTTGATCGCAAAAGGCTTTGGTGGCGCGGTTTCCCGCCAGGCAAAACTGCGCCTTCAGGCTGCCGGGCGTGTAATAGACCCCGGCATGGATCACGCCGCTGTTGTGGCCCGTCTGGTGACAGGCCGGGCCGGACTCTTTTTCCAGCAACGCAATGCGGGCATCCGGATAAACATCAATCAGTTGCATGGCGGTCGACATGCCGATGATGCCGCCGCCAATAATCACAAAATCATACATCCGCTCAATTCCTTTGCGCTTACTGATGCGTCTGGTAGTGGTGAGTGGCGTAAGCGAAATAGCCACGCTGACGCATCAGTTCACGGCGCAGATCCGGGTGCGGAGTAAAGCGGTCGCGACCGTGCAGCCAGAACAGGTTGTTTATCAACAGGAATTTGCCAACGGGAACGGGTACAGAAAGAATGCCTTTGCTGGTTTCAATGGCATCGGAAAGCTCGCTCAACCACACGCCTTCTTCAAAATCTTTTGGCTGGACGAACTGGTCGATATAGCGCATCACCGGGCGACCCTGTTGATCAACGTCGAACACTGGATGGAAAACATCTTTGCTGACGTTTTTGCTCGGCGGCGCGGCAAAGCGCATCGGGCGACGCGCCAGTGGATGGCGGAAATAGTGGTCCAGATGTTCCCAGTCATCGAGATGCAGCAGCAACGAATTTCCACCCTGCATGTTTTGCTCATCGATTTTCATCATCAGCACGTAATCGGTGATCTCTTCGACATACGTGCCGTCGTTGTGCAGTTCCATCACGCGGTGCGGCTGACGCAGATAGCTGTCTGAGTTATCGACATTTTTCACCACGAAACGCGCGTAATACTGACCGCTCATCGCATCGAAATTTGAGCGACCAATCAGATGCGCTACCGCCGTTGCCAGCTTCACCATCTCATCTGCCTGCGCCACATCATCGATACCCACCGCATTGATCAACAGCGCACCTTCAGCACGGTTTAGCAGGGTCTTCAACAGCAATGGTTGCAGCTGATTCGCACACAGATCGTCAAGAATTTTGCCTACCCGAAAACGCAGAAACGATTTGTACTCCAGCGCCTGCACGGGCCATTCGGCAACCTGTTCGAGAAACTGTTTGGTCGTCTGTTCGGTGAAGGTGAGTTCCAGCAGACGCGGGGATTGCGCCGACGGGATGAGAGTGAATCCGCTATAGTCCTGGCCTGAATCGACAGCGTTATTGTGTACGGCGGTCAGTGCATTCATCAGAAGCGATCCTCTTATGAGATGTAGGGTGACATGGCGATGCTCATTTCGTAGCCATAATCTAAAAATATCTACATTTCTGAAAAATGCGCACAAAAGCGACATATTGTTTTCTTATTGTGATCAAAAGCAACAAATTAGTAACATTTAACGTAGGGTATTAAGGCAAAGTGAGACAGGAAATGAATAACTAAAGCAACAGGTTAGGGGGAGTTAACATTAGAGAACAGATTATCTGGTCGATAAAAAACAGTAAATGGCTTCACTGCAAAATGACCGTTAGTAAACTAAACATATTATCTGCCCCGTTTTATCGGGGCAGATATAACATTAAATTATAAATAGAGATAGTTCGGCGGTTCTCCTGTTTTCCCTAAAAGAAGAGCGCTACGCCCAGGAATATTGATATTTAGAGTTCCGCCTCTAAGCGTAAATACTTTACCAGGGGGGATAATTTTTCGGGTATTATTAATAATAATGTTAACGCTATTACTCCCCATGTTTTTGTATATTCCAGGTTGCAATTTGTTAGGCCAGGTACCTTCAACTTCTTCGTTTCCTTTATTTATTATAACTAGTCCATCATGAGGAGAGTGATTAATGTTCACAGAATCCCCACGACTAAAGGCCAGAACGTTTTTAGTTGCAGATACACCCTCAAATGCGCTCCATATTCCTGCTTTATCTATATATAATGCGTGGAATTCATTGTAGAGCTGCTGATAGGTAGAGCAACCTTTATTAAGCTACGCCTCACCGCCGACACGCGTGGACCCATCATAATTTTTAATTTCAGTCGTTGATTTTAATACTTGGCCATCCCAGTAAACTAAAGGCCTGCTGAACGGCAGAGCGGCTATATATGCCATTGCTAATTGTTCATCTTGTTGATGGTTAAATAGAAAGTCATTGAAAAGATTGCCATTGTTTGGAAAATCGTGGTTAATGATTAATCAATATCCGTCTTTCTGATGGGATACTTGAGATTGTGGAACCCGGTTTTGATGCAAGGGTTTGGAGATCGCCATCAAATGAAAAGGCTTTTATCGTTTTCATGAGCAATGAAAAATCAATGGCGCTTAAATCATCTCTTTCATAAAGCAGCGATGACATTTGTTGTTCATCCAACTGACAAGTTACCAGGTATTCCATGTAATTCATAACGGCTTTTTTTTGATATTTTGGGTTAAATAAATTAGTATTGTGTAACCGCTCATTATAATTTTTAAGCGGTGGAGTTATTGATCTTTCTATTTGTTCATGTTTTGAGTGTTTTGCTGCATCGTAACGTAAACCTCGTACGCCATATTTTCGCATTTCACGAACGTATTGATTTTGCAACATAATAACCTGGTCACTTTTGGGTGTTGTTTTAGGCATTCCATTTAAACGCTTTTCTTTTAATGCATGGAGGTTTTCCCATTCATCCTTAGATATGTTATCTTTACTTGCTTCGAAGTCTTTTGCAGTGAGATGTATATCTTCTGGATGGATTTGTTTACGTTCTTTTGTTACTGGATCTTTAATGAATGGAATCAAAACCTGACCTTGCCAATAGCCAGGGATACCACCTTCTATATCTTTACTGATCTTCGCTCGTATATCAGCAGAGGGATAATCCAGGTCATTTTTACCACTACCCCCAATTCCCATAAAGTTAAAGGTATAATCAGGAATGATATCGATACCAAATTTTTTAGCATCTTTAACCAATGCGATAAAATCCTGCAAATCTCCCATTGGATTATGGATGGTACAAAGATCTTCGGGTTGATAAGCATGAAACCAGTAACCCTTTTCTTCTTCGGGAGTTTCTGGTCCGTCGGCGCGGAAAGTTGTCACTGGAGGGATTTGTATATACCCATAATGGCAACGTGCAAACTCAGACATATTTTCCCTGATTTGCTGGTAGGTGGCATTAAAAGCATGAAGAATCGCTTCGCCAGGTTTTTTGGGGGTTATGATTTCACATTGTGATTTCTGAACAGCAGTAAGAGATTTACGCTCAAGTGTTTGCCGTAGATGTTCTGGATTGATTAGTATTTTAAATGTTTCTTGCTGTTCGGAAGGTGACGTCACGTTAATATTATATACATCGGCTGCCAGCTCATAGTCAGGAATGTTAATAGCATATGCAATATACTCATCTTTTGGGGACGGTTTGTCAGATATAATGTGGGTGAAATGTTCAGCAGGACCATACTGATGAACACCGCTGTTATCACCTCTTTCAATCATTGTATCTCTTTGATAAACCCATGATTTTCCTTCTCCTATCCTGTCTGGCGCTGTAATGCTACGCTGTGCTGCTTTATTCAACTCACGATAAGTTGTATCTGGAGAAAGGGAAATTTTATAATCGTTTTTTAACAGATCATTAATAACTTTTTCTGCGTGAAAAGTTGATATAATTTCTCTGTCTTTTAATCCTTGAGGGTAAACTCCACAAGAATTAATAATATTTGTTATACAGTTTAGATATTCTAATGTATTTAATTTGGAATTTAGATCCCCGTCAGTAATGTTCCATGATAACAATGTGGGGTTGTCGATAGGTAAATTTCTGGGTCCTGGTTTTATAGAAAACATAATAAAGTTCCTCTAATGGTAGAGTAATATGATGTATACGGAAACATAAAAATGTTTAATTGTTGTGAAAGTAATTGCAAACAGATGTCCTACTTTTATCCAATATTTATATGGAAAAGGATAATGCTTAAATCTGTTTTATTAATTATCGATGTGGTCTGGAGAGGCAACTGTCAAAAATCGCTCATACGAAACTAATGATTAGCAGAATAAGATCTATGAAAGAATATATTGCTATACGAAGTTTATTTTTATGGAGTGAAAAGTAACAGATATCATAATGATGCGAAAACTCTTCAGTTAATGTAATAAACTTATATTATTAGATACAAAATCATTACAAAGTATCATTGAATCGATGATAACTATAGATAGTGCTAATTATTAACATTTGCTTGTTGACTGCGAGTATCGACTTTGCGAATGGAAGCGGTGTCGGGTTTTATGTCGCGTGTAATGACGAGCAAGGATGAATGAGAACGCATAAAAATCTGTTATTTACATCATATGATCATCATGTTTATTGCGTGGTTTATAAGTATTGTTATTGCACACTCAAGGCCCTTTAGCTCAGTGGTTAGAGCAGGCGACTCATAATCGCTTGGTCGCTGGTTCAAGTCCAGCAAGGGCCACCAAATCATTATTTACGTATCAGGAAGAGTTAAGGGTACAAGGGGTACTCGATGGCGGTCTATATTTCATGACTAACGCCATTTCAAGGAAGAAGTGCGGTGGGTGGTTTCGAATGAGGGCTGGTGTTTTGGTACGTGGCACGCCACTGCAATGTATTTATCCATCAGTACTCATTCAAAAGTACCTGGAAAAAATGCCTGCTATGCCAAGCGGGCAAATTGCTTACATGTGGAATTAAGTAATTAACGATAAAGCCAGAGTATTATCATTTATTATACCCCTTAATTTAATCAGGTTAATTACTCAAATCACTGAACTATTCTCTGTTCGCTCACTGATGATGAGTGAGTACCACAACCAATGTATGTAGAACAATGCCGTAGAGTAAGGATGAAATGTCTCTGCCACGCCTTAAACATCTACTACTGACCAGAACACCCGCCGCAGGCAGATGAGTTTTGTGAGCGTTACAGGAGCGTGGCTATGCTCATTAACCAACGCTATTGAGATATAAATTTCTAACACTTGAAAAACGATTTTCACTAATAAATTATAACGGTTTTTTTATCATACAGCGAAATAACCTTTTGTTTATTAAATTTAACATTCCTGTGC
>NZ_CAOLGM010000003.1:0-81842 GCF_948475835.1 uncultured Escherichia sp.
GTCTATACCATCAAGAAGTTTTTGTTGACCTCTAAGTTTGCCTAAGTAACTATTTATTTCTGTATATGTATCAACATTAGAACGCTTTGTTAAAAGAATAGATGCTGTTGCTATCGCTATGCCCGCTGTTTTTTCATTTAGTATTTGATCATAGCCTTTTATTGCATCTCCACCCAGTTTTTCCGCAGTATCTCTGAATCCTTCAATGTTCCCATTGTATACGCCACCAGCAGCAAGTAGCCTGCCAATAGCTTTGCTGTTTAACGTTTTGAAACGATTATTTGTTTGGTTTTTTGAATTTGGTAAAAACAAACGGTTATAATTTTCAGGGAGTGCCAAATAGCTGAACTCGGTATTTGCGATAAGATGTTGACAGAGGATAAATTCATAACTAATAGTTATTGTTTCTGTATCCAGTTGGTTTTCAATGATCTGGTGATGAATAGCCGATAAAAAAGCGCCTCTTAGTTGTATATAATAATACTTTTCCAATCTACCAAATCTATTTATTCGATAGAAGTCAAATCCCATAAATAATTGTTCATTATTGTTAATGGAATTAATAAATAATGGAGTGCTTTTATCAATTAATTTACAAAATGTTATACCATGGAACTGTGAACCAAGCCCCGTATTATTAATATTATTTAAGAGTGAGAATGTAAATATTTCATCCTCATGCCCGCTCTGCCAACGATTACCTGTAGACTCAGAAGTCCCACAACCTGCGGAGATGCTTCCTTGTTGTTCTCCCGTTACTGTCAGGTAAACAATATTACTCATCCCTGAAAAGTCCTTTTATGGCATGCTATTTTATCAATGGCAATATTATGCTTGTTAATTGTTATTTATTTACTCCAGGAAATTGTAGGCGTATATATTAAAAAATAAAATATTACACTTTAGGAAGTAATTATGAGTTAAATCTCAATATATGTATTGGGCAAATAAATACCTTAAAGGAAGGTATGTCGATTTTGAATGACACCCTTTTTCCATCTCAGAAAAAGGGCACTATCTTACTTCACCCGCGCCATATAATATGCATCGACATATTCACCATTACGCAATGCGTACTTCTTACCAGTCCCTTCAATTTCAAAGCCGTATTTTTTATAGACCTTAATTGCCGGGGCGTTATCGACAAACACGGTTAGTTCAATGCGATCTACCCGCAACCAGTTGTCGCACATTTCAATCATCTCTCGCATCAGGGCGCTGGCGACGCCGCGGTTCTTCCAACGAGAGTCGACACAGATACCAAAATCGGCAACATGACTGCGGCGTGGGCGCTGTTGCACGTCAATGGTGAGATGGCCCACGACGTCTCCATCAATACAGGCGACGAGTTGCTTGATGCCGGGACGATCGGCGAGTCGCTCCTGCCACATATGATCGGAAGGATGAGGCACCTGTAGTGTGTTGCAATACACCTCCGGCTGGGCGTGAATCTGCCTGATGGCCTCGTAATCCCGTGTTTCTGCGTGGCGTATTACTATCTCACTCATTCCTTTGTCCTCTTTGGGGTAAATGTCCCTTTCAACATCATTGACTTTCAAATGCGAGTCAAATGCATTTTTTTGCAAAAAGTGTTGGACAAGTGCGAATGAGAATGATTATTATTGTCTCGCGATCAGGAAGACCCTCGCGGAGAACCTGAAAGCACGACATTGCTCACATTGCTTCCAGTATTACTTAGCCAGCCGGGTGCTGGCTTTTTTTTGATCTTTCGTTCTCAATTTATCCACGGGAGTGCTTGTGTTCGTTATGCGCACTCCAGTAGGAACCACGTCCGCTTTGCGCTAAGGTGTAAATAACCACCTTAAAAAGGACGAAATCATGGTCATCAACTGCGCCTTTATTGGCTTCGGCAAAAGCACCACCCGTTACCATCTGCCGTATGTACTTAACCGCAAGGATAGCTGGCATGTCGCGCATATTTTTCGTCGCCATGCGAAGCCGGAAGAACAGGCTCCCATTTATTCCCATATCCATTTCACCAGCGATCTCGACGAAGTACTAAACGATCCCGATGTTAAGCTGGTTGTTGTCTGCACCCACGCGGACAGCCATTTCGAGTACGCGAAACGCGCGCTGGAAGCCGGGAAAAATGTGCTGGTCGAAAAACCGTTCACCCCGACGCTTGCCCAGGCGAAGGAGCTGTTTGCGTTGGCGAAAAGCAAAGGGCTGACCGTCACGCCGTATCAGAATCGTCGCTTTGACTCCTGCTTCCTGACAGCGAAAAAAGCGATTGAAAGTGGCAAGTTGGGAGAGATTGTTGAAGTGGAAAGCCATTTTGACTATTACCGCCCGGTGGCAGAGACCAAACCTGGGCTGCCGCAGGATGGCGCGTTTTATGGCCTTGGTGTGCATACGATGGACCAGATTATTTCTCTGTTCGGTCGCCCGGATCACGTCGCTTATGACATCCGCAGCCTGCGTAATAAAGCCAATCCTGACGACACCTTTGAAGCGCAACTGTTTTATGGCGACCTGAAAGCCATCGTCAAAACCAGCCATCTGGTGAAAATCGATTATCCGAAATTTATCGTTCACGGTAAGAAAGGTTCGTTTATTAAATACGGTATCGACCAGCAGGAAACCAGCCTGAAGGCTAATATTATGCCGGGCGAACCGGGATTCGCAGCGGATGATTCGGTCGGTGTGCTGGAGTATGTCAATGACGAGGGCGTGACGGTCAGAGAAGAGATGAAGCCGGAGATGGGCGATTACGGGCGCGTTTATGATGCGTTGTATCAAACCATCACCCACGGTGCGCCAAATTACGTCAAGGAATCTGAAGTTCTTACCAATCTGGAAATCCTTGAACGCGGATTTGAGCAAGCCTCTCCCTCCACAGTAACTCTCGCTAAGTAAGTTTGATGGCCCCTCGAATAGTTCAATTTTTTTGAACAGAGGGGTCAATTTTCACCCTCTATCATCCCAGGCAGATCGGGTCCACACTAAGCCCATCGAAATCATTCAGGGGGCGAATACAAATGATCTACTTCCGCAAAGCAAATGAACGTGGTCATGCAAATCATGGCTGGCTGGACTCCTGGCATACTTTCTCTTTTGCCAACTATTACGATCCGAACTTTATGGGCTTCTCCGCGCTGCGCGTGATTAACGACGACGTGATTGAAGCAGGGCAGGGCTTCGGCACTCACCCGCATAAAGATATGGAAATTTTGACCTACGTGCTGGAAGGTACTGTTGAGCATCAGGACAGCATGGGCAATAAAGAGCAGGTTCCGGCGGGTGAGTTCCAGATTATGAGTGCGGGTACGGGTATTCGTCACTCAGAGTACAACCCAAACAGCACCGAGCGTCTGCATCTGTATCAGATCTGGATCATGCCTGAAGAAAATGGCATTACGCCGCGTTATGAACAGCGTCGCTTCGATGCCGTGCAGGGCAAACAGCTGGTGCTCTCGCCGGATGCGCGAGATGGTTCGCTGAAAGTGCATCAGGATATGGAACTGTATCGTTGGGCGTTGCTGAAAGATGAGCAGTCGGTGCATCAGATTGCCGCTGAACGCCGCGTCTGGATCCAGGTGGTGAAAGGCAATGTCACCATTAACGGCGTGAAAGCCTCGACCAGCGATGGTCTGGCAATCTGGGATGAGCAGGCAATCTCCATCCATGCGGATAGCGACAGCGAAGTGTTACTGTTCGATCTGCCGCCGGTTTAAAACTCAACGGCATCTTTGAAGCCTGCCTTTTTGCAGGCTTCCTCGCTCGCTCCGGTCGCGTGCTGATGCACGCTTCCGGGGTTTTGCCGCGTCGTTAGCACAATGCGATGCAATTGATTTAGTGTATATCTAATAATTGTAAACAAGCACTGTTTTCCCCGGGAAGGTTCTGATGCGTCCGTGTTAAACTAAGAGAATCTATCTCTTTTGTACCTTCAGGACGATGAAAAAGAAAAGACCCGTACTTCAGGATGTGGCTGACCGTGTAGGCGTGACCAAAATGACGGTCAGCCGTTTTTTACGCAACCCGGAGCAGGTTTCCGTCGCTCTACGCGGCAAGATTGCCGCCGCTCTTGATGAACTGGGCTATATTCCCAATCGTGCGCCCGATATCCTCTCTAACGCCACCAGCCGGGCGATTGGCGTCCTGTTACCTTCTCTCACCAACCAGGTTTTCGCGGAAGTATTACGCGGAATCGAAAGCGTCACCGACGCGCACGGTTATCAGACCATGCTGGCGCACTACGGTTATAAACCGGAAATGGAGCAAGAACGTCTCGAATCCATGCTCTCATGGAATATCGACGGACTGATCCTCACCGAACGTACCCACACGCCGCGCACCTTAAAGATGATTGAAGTGGCAGGGATCCCGGTGGTGGAACTCATGGACAGCCAGTCGCCGTGCCTCGATATCGCCGTCGGTTTTGATAACTTTGAAGCGGCACGCCAGATGACCACCGCCATTATTGCTCGCGGGCATTGCCACATTGCCTATCTCGGCGCGCGTCTCGACGAACGTACTATCATCAAACAGAAGGGATACGAACAGGCGATGCTGGATGCAGGTCTGGTGCCGTATAGCGTGATGGTTGAGCAATCTTCTTCTTACTCTTCCGGTATTGAACTGATTCGCCAGGCGCGGCGGGAATATCCGCAGCTGGATGGCGTGTTCTGTACCAACGATGACCTGGCGGTCGGCGCGGCGTTTGAATGTCAGCGTCTGGGATTGAAGGTTCCTGACGATATGGCGATTGCCGGTTTCCACGGTCATGACATTGGCCAGGTGATGGAGCCGCGGTTAGCGAGCGTGCTGACGCCGCGTGAGCGGATGGGCAGTATTGGCGCTGAACGCCTGCTGGCGCGTATTCGTGGCGAATCTGTGACACCGAAAATGTTAGATTTAGGTTTCACCTTGTCACCGGGCGGATCTATTTAAGCCTACAAATTTGAAGTAGCTCACACTTATACACTTAAGGCACGGATGGATATTGCTTCTGATATTGTCCGGCTGGACAATGTTACCGATAACAGTTACCCGTAACATTTTTAATTCTTGTATTGTGGGGGCACCACTTTGAGCACGACTAACCATGATCACCACATTTACGTCTTGATGGGCGTATCGGGCAGCGGCAAATCTGCGGTCGCCAGTGAAGTGGCGCATCAACTTCATGCCGCGTTTCTTGATGGCGATTTCCTCCATCCACGGCGCAATATCGAAAAAATGGCGTCTGGCGAACCGCTGAATGACGACGATCGCAAACCGTGGTTGCAGGCGCTGAACGACGCCGCGTTTGCTATGCAGCGCACTAATAAAGTGTCACTGATCGTCTGTTCTGCATTGAAAAAACACTATCGCGACTTGCTGCGTGAAGGTAATCCGAATCTCTCTTTCATCTACCTGAAAGGCGATTTTGACGTGATTGAAAGCCGCCTGAAAGCGCGCAAAGGCCATTTCTTTAAAACCCAAATGTTGGTGACGCAGTTTGAAACGCTGCAGGAGCCGGGTGCGGACGAAACTGATGTACTGGTGGTGGATATCGATCAACCGCTGGAAGGTGTTGTGGCAAGCACCATTGAGGTTATTAAAAAAGGCAAATAAGTAGTGACTACATTAACGCTTGTTTTAACAGCAGTAGGGTCTGTTTTACTGCTGCTGTTTTTAGTCATGAAGGCGCGTATGCACGCTTTCCTGGCTTTGATGGTGGTGTCCATGGGGGCTGGCCTTTTTTCCGGTATGCCGCTCGATAAAATCGCAGCGACGATGGAAAAAGGGATGGGAGGCACCCTCGGCTTCCTGGCGGTGGTTGTCGCCCTGGGAGCTATGTTTGGCAAGATCTTACATGAAACCGGCGCAGTCGATCAGATTGCCGTCAAAATGCTTAAATCCTTCGGTCACAGCCGCGCGCATTATGCCATCGGCCTTGCGGGGCTGGTCTGTGCGCTACCGCTGTTCTTTGAAGTGGCGATTGTTCTGCTGATTAGCGTTGCTTTCTCAATGGCGCGCCACACCGGTACGAACCTGGTGAAGCTGGTAATCCCATTATTCGCAGGCGTGGCGGCAGCGGCGGCGTTCCTGGTGCCAGGGCCAGCGCCAATGCTGCTGGCATCGCAGATGAACGCCGATTTTGGCTGGATGATCCTGATTGGCCTGTGTGCGGCAATTCCGGGAATGATTATTGCCGGGCCGCTGTGGGGTAATTTCATCAGCCGCTACGTGGAGTTGCATATTCCTGACGACATCAGCGAACCGCATCTCGGCGAAGGCAAAATGCCATCTTTCGGATTCAGCCTGTCGCTGATCCTGTTGCCGCTGGTGCTGGTGGGGCTGAAAACCATTGCCGCGCGTTTTGTGCCAGAAGGCTCTACCGCTTACGAATGGTTCGAGTTTATTGGTCATCCGTTTACCGCGATTCTGGTTGCTTGTCTGGTAGCGATTTATGGCCTGGCAATGCGTCAGGGCATGCCAAAAGACAAAGTGATGGAGATTTGCGGTCACGCGCTGCAACCGGCGGGGATCATTCTGCTGGTGATTGGTGCAGGTGGCGTGTTCAAACAGGTGCTGGTTGACTCTGGCGTAGGTCCGGCACTGGGCGAAGCGTTAACTGGCATGGGCCTGCCGATAGCCATCACCTGCTTCGTGCTGGCCGCTGCAGTGCGCATCATTCAGGGTTCTGCCACCGTAGCCTGTTTAACGGCGGTAGGACTGGTGATGCCGGTTATTGAACAACTGAACTACTCCGGTGCGCAAATGGCGGCGCTGTCGATTTGTATCGCTGGTGGTTCGATTGTTGTCAGCCACGTTAACGACGCCGGTTTCTGGTTGTTCGGTAAATTTACCGGCGCGACCGAAGCCGAAACGCTGAAAACCTGGACCATGATGGAAACCATCCTCGGCACTGTCGGTGCCATCGTTGGGATGATTGCGTTCCAGCTGTTGAGTTAAGTTTGTTCGCCCGGTAGTTGTGACACTACCGGGTTCTTTTCGAAAAACTCTCCTCGTTACCCCTTCATCCACATTCGAATGCCGTCGAGGAACATCTGGGTTGCCATCATCACCAGAATCAATCCCATCAGGCGTTCAAGTGCGTTCACCCCTTTCTCGCCCAGCAGACGTAAAAATAGCGAAGACTGTAGCAGGATGACAAAGGTGCCGCCCCAGGCCAGCAGCAGAGCAATCACCAGATGCCCCATCTGATTCGGGTACTGATGAGACAACAACATCAGCGTGGCGAGAATAGTCGGCCCGGCGACTAACGGAATTGCCAACGGCACGATAAATGGCTCTTCACCTGCCGGAAGCCCGCTGCTATTTCCTGAAGCGCTGGGGAAAATCATCTTAATGGCAATTAGAAACAGAATGATGCCGCCAGAAATGGAGACGGTTTCTGCTCGCAGGCTGAGAAATGCCAGAATTTTCTCACCCGCAAACAGGAACACCAGCATCACCAGGAGAGCAATAAGCAACTCTCGCACCATGATTGCCCGCCGTCTTTTCGGTTCAGTATGTTTCAGTACGGACATGAAAATAGGTAGGTTTCCGAGCGGATCCATAATCAGGATCAATAAAACTGCTGCAGAAATGATTTCATTCATAACTCAAATTCCCTGATAATTGCCGCGGACTTTCTGCGTGCTAACAAAGCAGGATAAGTCGCATTACTGATGGCTTCGCTATCATTGATTAATTTCACTTGCGACTTTGGCTGCTTTTTGTATGGTGAAAGATGTGCCAAGAGGAGACCGGCACATTTATACAGCACACATCTTTGCAGGAAAAAAACGCTTATGAAAAATGTTGGTTTTATCGGCTGGCGCGGTATGGTCGGCTCCGTTCTCATGCAACGCATGGTTGAAGAGCGCGACTTCGACGCCGTTCGCCCTGTCTTCTTTTCTACTTCTCAGCTTGGCCAGGCTGCGCCGTCTTTTGGCGGAACCACTGGCACACTTCAGGATGCCTTTGATCTGGAGGCGCTAAAGGCCCTCGATATCATTGTGACCTGTCAGGGCGGCGATTATACCAACGAAATCTATCCAAAGCTTCGTGAAAGCGGATGGCAAGGTTACTGGATTGACGCAGCATCGTCTCTGCGCATGAAAGATGACGCCATCATCATTCTTGACCCCGTCAATCAGGACGTCATTACCGACGGATTAAATAATGGCATCAGGACTTTTGTTGGCGGTAACTGTACCGTAAGCCTGATGTTGATGTCGTTGGGTGGTTTATTCGCCAATGATCTTGTTGATTGGGTGTCCGTTGCAACCTACCAAGCCGCTTCCGGCGGTGGTGCGCGACATATGCGTGAGTTATTAACCCAGATGGGCCATCTGTATGGCCATGTGGCAGATGAACTCGCGACCCCGTCCTCTGCTATTCTCGATATCGAACGCAAAGTCACAACCTTAACCCGTAGCGGTGAGCTGCCGGTGGATAACTTTGGCGTGCCGTTGGCGGGTAGCCTGATTCCGTGGATCGACAAACAGCTCGATAACGGTCAGAGCCGCGAAGAGTGGAAAGGGCAGGCGGAAACCAACAAGATCCTCAACACATCTTCCGTAATTCCGGTAGATGGTTTATGTGTGCGTGTCGGGGCATTGCGCTGCCACAGCCAGGCATTCACTATTAAATTGAAAAAAGATGTGTCTATTCCGACCGTGGAAGAACTGCTGGCTGCGCACAATCCGTGGGCGAAAGTCGTTCCGAACGATCGGGAAATCACTATGCGTGAGCTAACCCCAGCTGCCGTTACCGGCACGCTGACCACGCCGGTAGGCCGCCTGCGTAAGCTGAATATGGGACCAGAGTTCCTGTCAGCCTTTACAGTGGGCGACCAGCTGCTGTGGGGGGCCGCGGAGCCGCTGCGTCGGATGCTTCGTCAACTGGCGTAATCTTTATTCATTAAATCTGGGGCGCGATGCCGCCCCTGTTAGTGCGTAATACAGGAGTAAGCGCAGATGTTTCATGATTTACCGGGAGTTAAATAGAGCATTGGCTATTCTTTAAGGGTGGCTGAATACATGAGTATTCACAGCCTTACCTGAAGTGAGGACGACGCAGAGAGGATGCACAGAGTGCTGCGCCGTTCAGGTCAAAAAAATGTCACAACCAGAAGTCAAAAATCCAATTGGATGGGGTGACACAATAAAACAGGAAGACAAGCATGTCCGATCGTATCGATAGAGACGTGATTAACGCGCTAATTGCAGGCCATTTTGCGGATCCTTTTTCCGTACTGGGAATGCATAAAACCACCGCGGGACTGGAAGTCCGTGCCCTTTTACCCGACGCTACCGATGTGTGGGTGATTGAACCGAAAACCGGGCGCAAACTCGCAAAACTGGAGTGTCTCGACTCACGGGGATTCTTTAGCGGTGTCATTCCGCGACGTAAGAATTTTTTCCGCTATCAGTTGGCTGTTGTCTGGCATGGTCAGCAAAACCTGATTGATGATCCTTACCGTTTTGGTCCGCTAATCCAGGAAATGGATGCCTGGCTATTATCTGAAGGTACTCACCTGCGCCCGTATGAAACCTTAGGCGCGCATGCAGATACTATGGATGGCGTCACAGGTACGCGTTTCTCTGTCTGGGCTCCAAACGCCCGTCGGGTCTCGGTGGTTGGGCAATTCAACTACTGGGACGGTCGCCGTCACCCGATGCGCCTGCGTAAAGAGAGCGGCATCTGGGAACTGTTTATCCCTGGGGCGCATAACGGTCAGCTCTATAAATACGAGATGATTGATGCCAATGGCAACTTGCGTCTGAAGTCCGACCCTTATGCCTTCGAAGCGCAAATGCGCCCGGAAACCGCGTCTCTTATTTGCGGGCTGCCGGAAAAGGTTGTACAGACTGAAGAGCGCAAAAAAGCGAATCAGTTTGATGCGCCAATCTCTATTTATGAAGTTCACCTGGGTTCCTGGCGTCGCCACACCGACAACAATTTCTGGTTGAGCTACCGCGAGCTGGCCGATCAACTGGTGCCTTATGCTAAATGGATGGGCTTTACCCACCTCGAACTACTGCCCATTAACGAGCATCCCTTCGATGGCAGTTGGGGTTATCAGCCAACCGGCCTGTATGCACCAACCCGCCGTTTTGGTACTCGCGACGACTTCCGTTATTTCATTGATGCCGCACACGCAGCTGGTCTGAACGTGATTCTCGACTGGGTGCCAGGCCACTTCCCGACTGATGACTTTGCGCTTGCCGAATTTGATGGCACGAACTTGTATGAACACAGCGATCCGCGTGAAGGCTATCATCAGGACTGGAACACGCTGATCTACAACTATGGTCGCCGTGAAGTCAGTAACTTCCTCGTCGGTAACGCGCTTTACTGGATTGAACGTTTTGGTATTGATGCGCTGCGCGTCGATGCGGTGGCGTCAATGATTTATCGCGACTACAGCCGTAAAGAGGGGGAGTGGATCCCGAACGAATTTGGCGGGCGCGAGAATCTTGAAGCGATTGAATTCTTGCGTAATACCAACCGTATTCTTGGTGAGCAGGTTTCCGGTGCGGTGACAATGGCTGAGGAGTCTACCGATTTCCCTGGCGTTTCTCGTCCGCAGGATATGGGCGGTCTGGGCTTCTGGTACAAGTGGAACCTCGGCTGGATGCATGACACCCTGGACTACATGAAGCTCGACCCGGTTTATCGTCAGTATCATCACGATAAACTGACCTTCGGGATTCTCTACAACTACACTGAAAACTTCGTCCTGCCGTTGTCGCATGATGAAGTGGTCCACGGTAAAAAATCGATTCTCGACCGCATGCCGGGCGACGCATGGCAGAAATTCGCGAACCTGCGCGCCTACTATGGCTGGATGTGGGCATTCCCGGGCAAGAAACTACTGTTCATGGGTAACGAATTTGCCCAGGGCCGCGAGTGGAACCATGACGCCAGCCTCGACTGGCATCTGTTGGAAGGCGGCGATAACTGGCACCACGGTGTCCAGCGTCTGGTGCGCGATCTGAACCTCACCTACCGCCACCATAAAGCAATGCATGAACTGGATTTTGACCCGTACGGCTTTGAATGGCTGGTGGTGGATGACAAAGAACGCTCGGTGCTGATCTTTGTGCGTCGCGATAAAGAGGGTAACGAAATCATCGTTGCCAGTAACTTTACGCCGGTGCCGCGTCATGATTATCGCTTCGGCATAAACCAGCCGGGCAAATGGCGTGAAATCCTCAATACCGATTCCATGCACTATCACGGCAGTAATGCAGGCAATGGCGGCACGGTACACAGCGATGAGATTGCCAGCCACGGTCGTCAGCATTCACTAAGCCTGACGCTACCACCGCTGGCCACTATCTGGCTGGTTCGGGAGGCAGAATGACACAACTCGCCATTGGCAAACCCGCTCCCCTCGGCGCGCATTACGACGGTCAGGGCGTCAACTTCACACTTTTCTCCGCTCATGCCGAGCGGGTAGAACTGTGTGTCTTTGACGCCAATGGCCAGGAACATCGCTATGACTTGCCAGGGCACAGTGGCGACATTTGGCACGGTTATCTGCCGGATGCGCGCCCGGGTTTGCGTTATGGTTATCGCGTTCATGGCCCCTGGCAACCCGCCGAGGGGCATCGCTTTAACCCGGCGAAGTTGTTGATTGATCCTTGCGCGCGGCAAATTGAGGGGGAGTTTAAAGATAACCCGCTGCTGCACGCCGGTCATAATGAACCTGACTATCGCGACAACGCCGCCATTGCGCCGAAATGCGTAGTGGTGGTTGATCACTATGACTGGGAAGATGATGCCCCGCCGCGCACGCCGTGGGGCAGCACCATCATTTATGAAGCCCATGTCAAAGGATTAACGTACTTGCACCCGGAGATCCCGGTCGAGATCCGTGGCACTTATAAAGCCCTCGGGCATCCGGTGATGATCAACTATTTGAAACAATTGGGCATTACCGCGCTGGAACTGCTGCCAGTGGCGCAGTTTGCCAGTGAACCACGTCTGCAACGCATGGGGCTAAGTAACTACTGGGGTTACAACCCGGTGGCGATGTTTGCGCTGCATCCGGCGTATGCCTGCTCGCCAGAAACGGCGCTGGATGAGTTTCGCGATGCAATCAAAGCACTGCATAAAGCGGGTATCGAAGTCATTCTTGATATCGTGCTCAACCATAGTGCGGAACTGGACCTCGACGGCCCGTTATTCTCGCTGCGTGGGATCGATAACCGTAGCTATTATTGGATAAGAGAAGACGGCGATTATCACAACTGGACCGGTTGCGGCAACACGCTCAATTTGAGTCATCCGGCGGTGGTGGATTATGCCAGCGCCTGCCTGCGTTATTGGGTAGAAACCTGCCACGTCGATGGTTTCCGCTTTGATCTGGCGGCAGTCATGGGCCGTACGCCAGAGTTCCGTCAGGATGCGCCGTTGTTTACCGCTATCCAGAACTGCCCGGTGCTCTCGCAGGTGAAGTTAATTGCTGAACCGTGGGATATCGCTCCTGGTGGTTATCAGGTGGGAAATTTCCCGCCGCTGTTTGCCGAGTGGAACGATCATTTCCGCGATGCTGCCCGTCGTTTCTGGCTACATTATGATTTGCCTCTGGGGGCGTTTGCCGGGCGTTTTGCTGCCTCCAGCGATGTTTTTAAACGTAATGGTCGTCTGCCGAGTGCCGCGATTAATCTCGTCACCGCGCATGACGGTTTTACGCTTCGCGACTGCGTTTGCTTCAACCATAAACACAATGAAGCAAACGGAGAAGAAAATCGCGACGGGACCAACAACAATTACAGTAACAATCATGGTAAAGAAGGGTTAGGCGGTTCTCTTGACCTGGTTGAACGGCGGCGCGACAGCATTCACGCCCTGTTAACAACGTTGTTGCTCTCCCAGGGTACGCCGATGTTACTGGCCGGTGACGAACATGGTCACAGCCAGCATGGCAATAACAATGCCTACTGTCAGGATAACCAATTAACCTGGTTGGACTGGTCGCAGGCAAGCAGTGGTTTAACCGCATTTACCGCCGCGTTAATCCATCTGCGCAAGCGCATTCCCGCTTTGGTGGAGAATCGCTGGTGGGAAGAAGGCGACGGCAATGTCCGTTGGCTAAATCGATATGCTCAACCTTTAAGCACGGATGAGTGGCAAAACGGGCCGAAACAGCTGCAAATTCTGCTCTCGGATCGCTTTTTGATCGCAATTAACGCCACGCTTGAGGTAACAGAGATTGTTTTACCTGCTGGGGAGTGGCACGCCATTCCCCCATTCGCTGGAGAGGATAACCCAGTGATTACGGCTGTCTGGCAGGGACCTGCACACGGATTGTGTGTGTTCCAGAGATGATAAAAAAGGAGTTAGTCATGGTTAGTTTAGAGAAGAACGATCACTTAATGTTGGCGCGCCAGCTGCCATTGAAATCTGTTGCCCTGATACTGGCGGGAGGACGTGGTACCCGCCTGAAGGATTTAACCAATAAGCGAGCAAAACCGGCCGTACACTTCGGCGGTAAGTTCCGCATTATCGACTTTGCGCTGTCTAACTGCATCAACTCCGGGATCCGTCGTATGGGCGTGATCACCCAGTACCAGTCCCACACTCTGGTGCAGCACATTCAGCGCGGCTGGTCATTCTTCAATGAAGAAATGAACGAGTTTGTCGATCTGCTGCCAGCACAGCAGAGAATGAAAGGGGAAAACTGGTATCGCGGCACCGCAGATGCGGTCACCCAAAACCTCGATATTATCCGCCGTTATAAAGCGGAATACGTGGTGATCCTGGCGGGCGACCATATCTACAAGCAAGACTACTCGCGTATGCTTATCGATCACGTCGAAAAAGGCGCACGTTGCACCGTTGCTTGTATGCCAGTACCGATTGAAGAAGCCTCCGCATTTGGCGTTATGGCGGTTGATGAGAACGATAAAATTATCGAATTCGTTGAAAAACCTGCTAACCCACCGTCAATGCCGAACGATCCGAGCAAATCTCTGGCGAGTATGGGTATCTACGTCTTTGACGCCGACTATCTGTATGAACTGCTGGAAGAAGACGATCGTGATGAGAACTCCAGCCACGACTTTGGCAAAGATTTGATTCCCAAGATCACCGAAGCCGGTCTGGCCTATGTGCACCCGTTCCCGCTCTCTTGCGTACAATCCGACCCGGATGCCGAGCCGTACTGGCGCGATGTGGGTACGCTGGAAGCTTACTGGAAAGCGAACCTCGATCTGGCCTCTGTGGTGCCGGAACTGGATATGTACGATCGCAATTGGCCAATTCGCACCTACAATGAATCATTACCGCCAGCGAAATTCGTGCAGGATCGCTCCGGTAGCCACGGGATGACCCTTAACTCACTGGTATCCGGCGGTTGTGTGATCTCCGGTTCGGTGGTGGTGCAGTCCGTTCTGTTCTCGCGCGTTCGCGTGAATTCATTCTGCAACATTGATTCCGCCGTATTGTTACCGGAAGTATGGGTAGGTCGCTCGTGCCGTCTGCGCCGCTGCGTCATCGATCGTGCTTGTGTTATTCCGGAAGGCATGGTGATTGGTGAAAACGCAGAGGAAGATGCACGTCGTTTCTATCGTTCAGAAGAAGGCATCGTGCTGGTAACGCGCGAAATGCTACGGAAGTTAGGGCATAAACAGGAGCGATAATGCAGGTTTTACATGTATGTTCAGAGATGTTCCCGCTGCTTAAAACCGGCGGTCTGGCTGATGTTATTGGGGCATTACCCGCAGCACAAATCGCAGACGGCGTTGACGCTCGCGTACTGTTGCCTGCATTTCCCGATATTCGCCGTGGCGTTACCGATGCGCAGGTAGTATCCCGTCGTGATACCTTCGCCGGACATATCACGCTGTTGTTCGGTCATTACAACGGGGTTGGCATATACCTGATTGACGCGCCGCATCTCTATGATCGTCCGGGAAGCCCGTATCACGATACCAACTTATTTGCCTATACCGACAACGTATTGCGTTTTGCGCTGCTGGGGTGGGTTGGGGCAGAAATGGCCAGCGGGCTTGACCCATTCTGGCGTCCTGATGTGGTGCATGCGCACGACTGGCATGCAGGCCTTGCGCCTGCGTATCTGGCGGCGCGCGGGCGTCCGGCGAAGTCGGTGTTTACTGTGCACAACCTGGCCTATCAAGGCATGTTTTATGCACATCATATGAATGACATCCAATTGCCATGGTCATTCTTTAATATTCATGGGCTGGAATTCAACGGACAAATCTCTTTCCTGAAGGCCGGTCTGTACTATGCCGATCACATTACGGCGGTCAGTCCAACCTACGCTCGCGAGATCACCGAACCGCAGTTTGCCTACGGTATGGAAGGTCTGTTGCAACAGCGTCACCGTGAAGGGCGTCTTTCCGGCGTACTGAACGGCGTGGACGAGAAAATCTGGAGTCCAGAGACGGACTTACTGTTGGCCTCGCGTTACACCCGCGATACGTTGGAAGATAAAGCGGAAAATAAGCGCCAGTTACAAATCGCAATGGGGCTTAAGGTTGACGATAAAGTGCCGCTTTTTGCAGTGGTGAGCCGTCTGACCAGCCAGAAAGGTCTCGACCTGGTGCTGGAAGCCTTACCGGGTCTTCTGGAGCAGGGCGGGCAGCTGGCGCTACTCGGCGCGGGCGATCCGGTGCTGCAGGAAGGTTTCCTTGCGGCGGCAGCGGAATACCCCGGCCAGGTGGGCGTTCAGATTGGCTATCACGAAGCATTTTCGCATCGCATTATGGGCGGCGCGGACGTCATTCTGGTGCCCAGCCGTTTTGAACCGTGCGGCTTAACGCAACTTTATGGATTGAAGTACGGTACGCTGCCGTTAGTGCGGCGCACCGGTGGGCTTGCTGATACGGTTTCTGACTGTTCTCTTGAGAACCTTGCAGATGGCGTCGCCAGTGGGTTTGTCTTTGAAGATAGTAATGCCTGGTCGCTGTTACGGGCTATTCGACGTGCTTTTGTACTGTGGTCCCGTCCTTCACTGTGGCGGTTTGTGCAACGTCAGGCTATGGCAATGGATTTTAGCTGGCAGGTCGCGGCGAAGTCGTACCGTGAGCTTTACTATCGCTTGAAATAGTTTTCAGGAAACGCCTATATGAATGCTCCGTTTACATATTCATCGCCCACGCTTAGCGTAGAAGCTCTTAAGCACTCTATCGCTTACAAGCTGATGTTTACGATTGGAAAGGACCCGGTCGTCGCCAATAAACATGAATGGCTGAACGCAACGTTATTTGCTGTGCGCGATCGTCTCGTGGAGCGCTGGTTACGTTCAAACCGTGCCCAGTTGTCGCAAGAAACTCGTCAGGTTTACTACCTGTCGATGGAGTTTTTGATTGGCCGTACGCTCTCCAACGCCATGTTGTCGCTAGGAATTTACGAAGATGTACAGGGCGCACTGGAAGCGATGGGGTTAAATCTCGAAGAGCTGATTGATGAAGAAAATGACCCAGGCCTCGGTAACGGTGGCCTGGGACGTCTGGCGGCTTGCTTCCTTGATTCTCTGGCGACGTTAGGGTTGCCGGGGCGCGGTTACGGCATCCGCTATGACTACGGTATGTTCAAGCAGAACATCGTTAACGGTAGCCAGAAAGAGTCGCCAGACTACTGGCTGGAATACGGTAACCCGTGGGAATTCAAACGCCACAACACGCGCTATAAAGTCCGTTTTGGTGGTCGCATTCAGCAGGAAGGTAAAAAAACGCGCTGGATTGAAACCGAAGAGATTCTGGGAGTCGCTTACGATCAGATAATCCCTGGTTACGACACCGACGCGACCAACACGTTGCGTTTGTGGAGTGCGCAAGCCAGTAGCGAAATTAACCTCGGTAAATTCAACCAGGGTGACTACTTCGCGGCAGTGGAAGATAAAAACCACTCCGAGAACGTATCTCGCGTACTGTATCCGGATGACTCCACCTACTCCGGGCGTGAGCTGCGCCTGCGTCAGGAATACTTCCTGGTTTCCTCGACCATTCAGGACATTTTAAGCCGCCATTATCAGTTGCATAAAACCTACGATAACCTGGCGGATAAAATCGCGATTCATCTCAATGATACCCATCCGGTACTGTCGATTCCTGAGATGATGCGTCTGCTGATCGATGAGCACCAATTTAGCTGGGACGACGCGTTTGAGGTGTGTTGTCAGGTCTTCTCCTACACTAACCACACGCTGATGAGCGAGGCGCTGGAAACCTGGCCGGTTGATATGCTGGGTAAAATTCTGCCGCGTCACCTGCAGATCATCTTTGAAATCAACGACTATTTCCTGAAAACCTTGCAGGAACAGTATCCGAACGATACCGATCTGCTGGGACGGGCGTCGATCATTGATGAATCCAACGGTCGTCGCGTGCGTATGGCCTGGCTGGCGGTTGTTGTGAGCCACAAAGTTAACGGTGTATCGGAACTGCACTCTAATCTGATGGTGCAATCGTTGTTTGCCGACTTTGCGAAAATCTTCCCGGGTCGTTTCACCAACGTCACCAACGGTGTGACGCCGCGTCGCTGGCTAGCGGTAGCGAACCCATCGCTTTCAGCCGTGCTGGACGAACACCTGGGCCGTAACTGGCGCACCGACCTTAGCCTGCTTAATGAGCTGCAACAACACTGTGATTTCCCAATGGTTAATCACGCTGTGCATCAGGCGAAGCTGGAGAACAAAAAGCGTCTGGCAGAGTATATCGCCCAGCAGCTGAATGTGGTGGTGAATCCAAAGGCGTTGTTCGATGTACAAATCAAACGTATTCACGAATACAAACGTCAATTGATGAATGTGTTGCATGTGATTACCCGCTATAACCGCATCAAGGCCGACCCGGATGCGAAGTGGGTACCGCGCGTGAATATTTTTGGCGGTAAGGCGGCTTCGGCCTATTACATGGCGAAGCACATTATTCATTTGATCAATGACGTAGCGAAAGTGATCAACAACGATCCGCAGATTGGCGATAAGCTGAAAGTCGTGTTCATCCCGAACTACAGCGTTAGCCTGGCGCAGTTGATCATTCCGGCGGCAGATCTGTCTGAACAGATTTCGCTGGCAGGGACGGAAGCTTCCGGCACCAGTAACATGAAGTTTGCGCTTAACGGCGCGCTGACTATCGGTACGCTGGACGGTGCGAACGTCGAGATGCTGGATCATGTCGGTGCTGACAATATCTTTATCTTTGGTAACACTGCGGAAGAAGTGGAAGAACTGCGTCGTCAGGGCTACAAACCGCGTGAATACTACGAGAAAGATGAGGAGCTGCATCAGGTGCTGACGCAAATCGGCAGCGGTGTATTCAGTCCGGAAGATCCGGGTCGCTATCGCGATCTGGTTGATTCGCTGATCAACTTCGGCGATCACTATCAGGTTCTGGCGGATTATCGCAGCTATGTCGATTGTCAGGATAAAGTCGACGAACTCTACGAGCTTCAGGAAGAGTGGACCGCAAAAGCGATGCTGAACATTGCCAATATGGGCTACTTCTCTTCTGACCGTACTATCAAAGAGTACGCCGATCATATCTGGCATATTGATCCGGTGAGATTGTAATTTCACTAATAAATAGAACGGGGCCAAAGGGTCCCGTTTTTTTCGCCATCATTTCGGAAAAGTGTCCAGAAGGGGCAAGGGGACTCGGGGAGTATAATTTCGCCATTCAGAAAGAATGGAAAGAATAATGCAAAACAGAAAATGGATTTTGACCTCGCTGGTAATGACTTTTTTCGGCATCCCCATTCTGGCGCAGTTTTTGGCGGCGGTTATTGCCATGCTGGGTGTTGGACTTGCCGGTATTATTGAAGTTTGTAATATCTTTATCACGCCAACAATTTACCTTCTGCTCAACATTTTTATGCTGGCGCTGGGCGCATTAATGCTATTTTTCTCGGGGCGAGTGTGGGCGGACGATAGTGCACCAGAAAAAAGAGAAATAGCCGTCTGGCGACAATGTCTTTTTTTAGTACCCGCATTATTAACCCTGGGGGTCTGGATAATCGCGCTGCATCTGGCAGATTATCAATTTCACCAGATGGGAGCGGGTTGGTTGGCTGATCTTATACTCCCCTGGCTGGGCGTTTTGTTAGCCTCATTAGTCGGTGGTGAGTACTGGTGGTTAGTCATTATACCTGTTGGCGCGCATATCAGTTTTTCGCTGGGGTACGGCTGGCCGACCAGATATCCTTTAACGGGCACGTCCGGGTTACGTTGCCGTAATTCTCTCTTGTTTATCCTTCTCATGCTTGGTTTTGTCGCCGGTTACCAGGCTTATTTATATAAACAGCTTAATCCCGGCGTCGGTGTGCGTGAAAATATTGATACCTGGGCCTGGCGACCCGATAAACTCAATAATCAACTGACACCACTGCGTGGTAAACCGCAAATTCAGTTCACGCAAAACTGGCCGCGACTTGATGGCGCAACGGCGGCGTACCCCATTTATGCCTCTGCCTTTTATGCACTAAGCGTTTTGCCGGAAGATTTTCACGAATGGGAATATCTGGCGAACTCTCGTACTCCCGAAGCATATAACAAGATTGTTAAAGGTAATGCCGATATTATCTTTGTGGCTCAACCTTCCGGTGGGCAGAAAAAACGCGCGGAGGAATCGGGCGTCACTTTGATTTACACGCCTTTTGCCCGTGAAGCGTTTGTTTTCATCGTCAATGCAGATAACCCGGTTAATTCCCTGACCGAACAACAAGTGCGTGACATCTTCAGTGGTGCAATTACCAACTGGCGCACGGTTGGCGGTAACGATCAGGAGATCCAGACCTGGCAACGCCCGGAAGACTCTGGTAGCCAGACGGTGATGCAATCCCAGGTCATGAAAAATGTCCGCATGATCTCGCCGCAGGAAACAGAAGTGGCAAGTATGATGGAGGGAATGATTAAAGTCGTTGCCGAATACCGTAATACAAACAACGCAATAGGTTACACCTTCCGTTATTACGCAACACAAATGAACGACGATAAAAATATAAAACTGCTAGCGATTAACGGTATTGCACCGACTGCCGAAAACATTCGCAACGGCAAATATCCCTATATCGTCGATGCCTTTATGGTAACGCGGGAAAATACGACGTCAGAGACACAAAAATTGTTGGAGTGGTTTTTAACGCCGCAGGGACAGAGTTTGGTGGAAGATGTAGGTTATGTCCCGATGTATAAGACGCTACCTTAAAGCTGGATAATAAAAATGGAATTAGTTAATACATTATTTGCAAGCCTTGCCGGTACTGATCCCTTCACAGGCGTGGATATTACGATTGCCAACTGCAAATCGGCATACTGGGATGAAGGCATTGTTCAGCAACTCATTAACCAGGCCCTGGATGAAGGGGAAAAGTTCGTCGGTGCTGACGGTCTTGAGGGATTGCTTCGATATAATGTCACATTAAATATTGGCTTAACCTCCAGCAAGGTATGGCCGGGATTTTCCCTCGATACCGCCACCATTAGCCGTCTTTGTGCCTGTGGTGCTGATTTTGGATTTGACCCCTATATCAGTGATGTACCAGATGTTCAATGTGACCTGAACACGACAAATGACGTCACCGTACAATTTACGGCGATGCTAAATCCGGATGAGCGGGTGATAATAGCAAAGCGCCCGCTTAAAAAATGTGACTCCTGGATTGAGGATGTCTATATCTTTCAGGTCTTAAAAGATGCCTGGAAATTTCATAACAATAACAGTTTACGCGGATTTCGCGATAAGCAGGCCGAACTGAAATTCTACACGCTTCATTACTCAGTGGAAAATTGCGCAGAGGAAAGCTGTCGAGACTGCAATAGTTGCATTCGCCCCAGCTTTTCCCTTTCGCGTAGCGCCCTTATTCGCCTGAACGCGGCGAATGCTCGTTTTGTCTATCAACCGTTTACACGCGATCAGCGGGCGAGGGGGTAACTATGCAACCCAGCCCTGCCATGCAGGCATTAATTGAGCAGATTTATCACACCTTTCGTAGTTATCGGGTGCCGCAGAAATTTGTGGTTTGTTGTGAATATTGCCTGAGTCAGCAGGAACAAAAGGCATTACGGAGTACATCGTTACGAGCGATCCCGTATTCCTTAATCAATGCCTGGAATAGTAGCCCAGGGCCTGATCCGCAAAATAGCGATGAGGTCCGCTATTTTCTGCCGCGTTTACTGGAATTTGTTGCACAGGGGCATTTTGACAATATTCACGTAGTTTTTTCTCAGCGCCGTATCAACCTTGCCAACAAAGAAAACTGGCGTGCGGATGAACGGGCAATTTTACAGCGATTTGCCTGCCAGTATATGACTGATTGGGTATCCGGCGATGAAGCTGTCGAATTACAGTATATGCTGGAAATGTTTTTCCGTGCCGATATCGCTCTTGCGCCATTGCTGGATGCCATTAATTCAGTTCCCGGCTTTTGGTCGACCGTTTCTCTTGCCTGTTTATTGAACAGATATTGTGAGGATTATATCAGAGATAACCAGGACGATATCGATAACGTCATTACCACCCAAATCAATGCCTGGGCTAGAAATAATCATCCTTTACTGAAAGAAAGAGCGCGGCAAGCGATTGAGAACCCGCTAAAACAGCCCGAACCAATGACAGAATATCAGGTCTGGGAAGATGACTGGATAATTGATGAGTGTTTATGCGCGATGTATGACGCATCATCCGAATCACCAGGAAAATAAAAATGATTAAATTCCGGCTTTATATTCCCCCTGTAATTCTCGGTTTTGTTATCGTGCCATTATTGGTATGGCCGACGGTTATTGTCTTAGCCGTACTTATATTCACGTTAACTTTTCTGGCAGAAATAATATTCTCCTTTCCGCTCCTGGTTGTGCGTATTTCTCTTCAGGAACTACAACTTGAGTTAATGGTTGAATATGCACTTTTTTTTAGTGTAATGGCTGGCATCGGTTGGCAATTCTCCCGCAGAACGCCTCCTGAATTAAAAAACAGACTGCATTGCTGGCTGGTCTTTTCGCCGGTCTATTTCTGGTTAATTCTCTCGAATTTCATTCTTTATATTTCTCCAGAGAAATCAGCGTTGCTGGAAAATATCCGAAATTTCTTTCTGACGTTTGTCTGGCCTCCCCTGAATTTTTCCCCTTTTTGGCCGCAGCCTTGGACTGATTTTGTCGGCCCGATTAGTGCACAGCTTGGTTTTGCATTGGGATATTATTGCCATTGGTGCAGAAAAAATAGAAACCAGAGGAAGAAGTGGGGCGATTGGGTAACGTGCTTAAGTTTGGCGATTTTAGCTCAGGGGCCGTTATTCAATTATTTACAATGAATAGTCTAAGGAATCCAAATAGCCCGGTTGCACTTCAACCGGGCATCATCCTTACGACGCCAGCGACAACTTCTGCTGCGTATATTCCACCAGCCACTGACTCACACGAGATTGTTGATCCGCATTCAGCCACATGCCTTGTTTTGTGCGACGCCAAAGGGCATCGTCGGTGCGGCGGACCCATTCGTGATCCACCAGGTATTTCAGTTCCGCTTCGTAGAACTCATGACCGAAATCCTCCCCGAGGTCGCTTATCGCCCCCGCATTGCCGAGCAGCAGCTCGCTGTTGCTGCCGTAAGTGCGTGCGTAATGACGCGCCAGCGATTCAGTCAGGAATGGATAGCGACGGCGCAGACGAGCTGCGTAATCGTCGCGGTCGCCTTCAATGGCACCACCCGGCAGCACGCTCTCTTTCGTCCACGCCGGGCCAATACCCTGATAATACGGCGTCAGTTTTTCCAGCGCATGTTCTGCCAGTTTTCGGTAGGTGGTCAGCTTACCGCCGAATACCGACAGCAGCGGTGCTTTGCCGTTTTCATCATGGATATCAAGGGTGTAATCACGGGTAATAGCCTGCGGCGAGTCGGACTCATCATCACACAGCGGACGCACACCGGAGTAGGTCCAGACGATATCGTCACGGCTAAGCTGTTTTTTAAAGTGCGCGTTATACACTTTCAGCAGATAGTTGATTTCACTCTCTTCAATCTTCACCGCTTTCGGATCGCCTTTATACTCTACGTCGGTGGTGCCGATGATGGAAAATTCGTCCATCCACGGGATCACGAACACAATACGTTTATCTTCGTTTTGCAGAATGTAGGCCTGCTTCTGGGTATGCACACGCGGCACCACAATATGGCTGCCTTTGATCAGGCGAATGCCATAAGGCGAAGGCAGATGCATCCCCTCGTCGAAGAACTGTTTCACCCACGGGCCGGTGGCGTTAACCAGGCCGCGCGCTTGCCAGCTATATTTTTTGCCGGTATCGATATCTTCCGCTTCCACAATCCACAGGCCGTTTTCGCGGCGAGCAGAGGTGGCGCGAGTCCGAGTAAGCACTTCGCCGCCTTTACGCACCACCATCTGGGCGTTGGCGAGTACCAGACGGGCGTCGTCTACCCAACAGTCAGAATATTCGAATCCGCGCTTAATTTCCGGTTTTAACACTGAGTTTGCGCCAAAACGCAAACCGGTTGATCCCGGCAGGCTGGTGCGTTTACCCAGATGATCGTACATAAACAGACCAATCCGAATCATCCACGCCGGGCGCAGATGCGGACGATGTGGCAGGCGAAAACGCATCGGGAAGGCGATATGCGGAGCCATTTTCAGCAGCACTTCACGTTCAGCCAGCGCCTCGCTGACCAGGCGGAATTCATAGTGCTCAAGGTAGCGCAGGCCACCGTGAATGAGTTTTGAACTGGCGGAAGAGGTCGCGCAAGCGAGATCCTGCGCCTCCAGCATCAGCACGGATAAACCGCGTCCAGCGGCGTCTGCCGCGATACCAGCACCATTGATGCCGCCACCTATCACAATCAGATCTTTGGTTTCCATGCTGCCCTCATTCACTTTCGTTAAAGCTCATAAATGTTCGTTATCGAACATATTAGCAAAGAATCGCGCTTTAGGTAACATTGAAAAAACATTTTAGAGTGATATGTATAACATTATGGCGTTTATCTGCCGCTTCGACGTAAACTGTGCGGTAAATTTGCCCACTTGTTTGTAAAGAAAGAGAGACGCATGGATCAGTTCGAATGTATTAACGTTGCCGACGCGCACCAGAAGTTGCAGGAAAAAGAGGCGGTGCTGGTCGATATTCGCGATCCACAGAGTTTCGCTATGGGGCATGCGGTGCAGGCTTTCCATTTAACCAACGACACGCTGGGCGCGTTTATGCGTGATAACGACTTTGACACTCCGGTGATGGTGATGTGTTATCACGGCAATAGCAGCAAAGGCGCGGCGCAGTATCTGCTGCAACAGGGCTACGATGTGGTCTATAGCATTGACGGCGGCTTTGAAGCCTGGCAACGTCAGTTTCCCGCAGAGGTGGCGTACGGCGCGTAACGCTTTATACTGTCCCCTTTTGTGTGGAATAAGCGACAGCAACAATGTTGATGATTACCTCTTTTGCTAACCCCCGCGTGGCGCAGGCGTTTGTTGATTACATGGCGACGCAGGGTGTTATCCTCACGATTCAACAACATAACCAAAGCGATGTCTGGCTGGCGGATGAGTCCCAGGCCGAGCGCGTACGGGCGGAGCTGGCGCGTTTTCTCGAAAACCCGGCAGATCCGCGTTATCTGGCGGCCAGCTGGCAGGCAGGCCATACCGGCAGTGGCCTGCATTATCGCCGTTATCCTTTCTTTGCCGCCTTGCGTGAACGCGCAGGTCCGGTAACCTGGGTGGTGATGATCGCCTGCGTGGTGGTGTTTATCGCCATGCAAATTCTCGGCGATCAGGAAGTGATGTTATGGCTGGCCTGGCCATTCGATCCAACACTGAAATTTGAGTTCTGGCGTTACTTCACCCACGCGTTAATGCACTTCTCGCTGATGCATATCCTCTTTAACCTGCTCTGGTGGTGGTATCTCGGCGGTGCGGTGGAAAAACGCCTCGGTAGCGGTAAGCTAATTGTTATTACTCTCATTAGCGCCCTGTTAAGCGGCTATGTGCAGCAAAAATTCAGCGGGCCGTGGTTTGGCGGGCTTTCTGGCGTGGTGTATGCGCTGATGGGCTACGTCTGGCTACGTGGTGAACGCGATCCGCAAAGTGGCATTTACCTGCAACGTGGGTTAATTATCTTTGCGCTGATCTGGATTGTCGCCGGATGGTTTGATTTGTTTGGGATGTCGATGGCGAACGGAGCACACATCGCCGGGTTAGCCGTGGGTTTAGCGATGGCTTTTGTTGATTCGCTCAATGCGCGAAAACGAAAATAATTCCAGGGATTTATAAATGAAACAAACACAACGTCACAACGGTATTATCGAACTGGTTAAACAGCAGGGTTATGTCAGTACTGAAGAGCTGGTAGAGCATTTCTCCGTCAGCCCGCAGACTATTCGCCGCGACCTCAATGAGCTGGCGGAGCAAAACCTGATCCTGCGTCACCATGGCGGTGCGGCGCTGCCTTCCAGTTCGGTTAACACGCCGTGGCACGATCGCAAAGCCACCCAGACCGAAGAAAAAGAGAGGATTGCCCGCAAAGTGGCGGAGCAAATCCCCAACGGCTCGACACTGTTTATCGATATCGGCACCACGCCGGAAGCGGTGGCGCACGCGCTGCTTAATCACAGCAATTTGCGTATTGTCACCAACAATCTCAATGTTGCTAACACGTTGATGGTAAAAGAAGATTTCCGCATTATTCTCGCCGGTGGCGAATTACGCAGCCGCGATGGCGGGATCATTGGCGAAGCGACGCTCGATTTTATCTCCCAGTTCCGCCTTGATTTCGGCATTCTGGGGATAAGCGGCATCGATAGCGACGGCTCGCTGCTGGAGTTCGATTACCACGAAGTTCGCACCAAGCGCGCCATTATTGAGAACTCGCGCCACGTTATGCTGGTTGTCGATCACTCGAAATTTGGCCGTAACGCGATGGTCAATATGGGCAGCATCAGCATGGTAGATGCCGTCTACACCGACGCCCCGCCGCCAGTAAGCGTAATGCAGGTGCTGACGGACCATCATATTCAACTGGAGCTGTGCTGATCCTGCACGGCTTCCCACGTCAGACCAAAACGCGCCAGGTATTTGCGTAGCCGATCCGCGTCATTGACGCTGGCTTTGCCCTGGCGCGAAACATCAAAAAGCAGGCGTCCGGCAGCGGAAAGCGACTTTGCCTGGCGACAGAGAGCTATCACGTGTTCCAGTTGCAGCCTGTCAAAAAGGTCGATGTTTTCTGCCTCTGCGCCCAGCAACGCCGTAAGCGCGGAGGGGCGGCTCTCCTGCCAGTTATAGCGCAGACGGTTTATCTCATCTTCAACCACGTCCAGAGTGATGCGTCCGCTAGTGGCAAAGGTGGCCATCCGCGTGACGCTGGCAGAAAGTTCGCGAAAGTTACCGCGCCATGTTGCCTGGGGAGAGGTCGCAAAAGCCAACCAGGCGCGCCGCGCTTCGGTGTTAAAACGCACGCTGTCGCCAGTGAGTGTGGCGTGGCGCTCCACTTCATAATCAAGGTTCGGTTCAATATCTTCCTGGCGCTGGCGTAGACCCGGCAGGGTGAAGGTCCAGAGATTGATCCGCGCGTACAGATCTTCGCGAAATTTGCCTTCGGCAACCAGCTGGCGCAAATCGCGCACCGTTCCGGCGATAAGCTGAAAATCACTGCTCACCTGGCGATCGCTGCCAAACGGGTAAAAGGTTTTCTCTTCAATGGCTTTTAGCAGCATTGCCTGTTCGTCTGCGCCCAGTTCGCCAATCTCATCAAGAAACAACATTCCGCCGTTGGCGCTGCGTAATAAACCTTCACGAGATTCCCGCGCCCCGGTAAACGCGCCTTTTACATGACCAAACAGCGTCGACATGGCGGTATCGCCGCGCAGGGTGGCGCAGTTCACTTCCACAAACGCGCCGCTAAACTGATGCCGCGCCTGTTTTAACTCGAAGATGCGTCGCGCCAGAAATGACTTGCCCGCGCCGGTTGGACCGTTAAGCAGAATCGGCGCGCGGGATTTGATCGCCACTTTTTCGATCTGCTCAATCATGCGGTTGAAGTGGGGGTTACGCGTGGCAATGCCGGACTTAAGAAAATCAAGCGTTTGCTGGCGTTCCTCGGCAAAGCGGCTGGCGATGGCGTTATAACGGCTTAAATCGAGATCGATAATCGTCACTTCACCTGCGCCGCGCGGCTGTTCTTTTTTGCGCGGAGGTGAAGATTGTATCAGCCGGGCGGGCAGGTAACGCGCTTCCGCCAGCAGAAACCAGCAAATCTGCGCGACGTGGGTGCCGGTGGTGATGTGAATTAAATAGTCTTCTTTTTCTGGCTGAAACTCGTAACCACGGGCGAAATCATGCAGGCAGGCGTAAACCTCTTCGAAATCCCACGGGTTATGCAGTTCAATCTCAACGCCCACGACTTCTGTTTCTGGCGAAACGCTGGCGATATCGCGTTTAAGCGTTTCGAATAGCGAGCGCGAGCGGGTGTCGTGCAACAATTCCAGCCGATCGATGACTAACGATTCTTGCTGGCATAAACAAAGCGTCGGACGCCATTTCGACCAGCGCTGACTGCCGCGTCCGGCATAATCCAGCACGGTACCGACAAAGCCAAAAGCCACTGTTTTACGCATCTTAGATATCCTTATAAAAGACGATATTTCATTATCGGTGAATTGGTTTTGTGGAAAATCTCCGTTTACGGACGTAAAGATATAATCTTTTTTAAAACAATGAATTAAAAAATTAAGCTGCTTATTTAATTTTCTGGCACGACGGTTGCAATTATCAGGACAGCAAACAACGAAAAGAGAAAAACAAAATGAATTACGAATTACTGACCACTGAAAATGCCCCGGTAAAAATGTGGACCAAAGGCGTGCCGGTAGAGGCCGATGCGCGTCAGCAACTTATTAATACGGCGAAGATGCCGTTTATTTTCAAACATATTGCGGTAATGCCTGATGTACACCTGGGTAAAGGTTCCACCATTGGTAGCGTGATCCCGACCAAAGGGGCGATTATTCCGGCGGCGGTGGGCGTGGATATTGGCTGTGGAATGAACGCGCTGCGTACCGCGTTAACGGCGGAAGACCTGCCTGAAAACCTGGCAGAGCTGCGTCAGGCGATTGAAACGGCCGTGCCGCACGGGCGTACCACTGGCCGTTGTAAACGTGATAAAGGTGCCTGGGAAAATCCACCTGTTAACGTCGATGCTAAATGGGCTGAGCTTGAAGCCGGTTATCAGTGGTTAACGCAAAAATATCCCCGTTTCCTGAATACCAATAACTATAAACACCTGGGAACGCTGGGAACCGGTAACCACTTTATTGAAATCTGCCTTGATGAGTCGGACCAGGTGTGGATTATGCTGCACTCCGGTTCACGCGGAATTGGTAACGCCATCGGGACTTACTTTATCGATCTGGCACAAAAAGAGATGCAGGAAACGCTTGAGACGTTGCCGTCGCGTGATCTGGCGTACTTTATGGAAGGTACGGAATACTTTGATGATTACCTGAAAGCCGTGGCCTGGGCGCAGCTTTTTGCCAGCCTTAACCGCGATGCGATGATGGAAAACGTGGTAACGGCATTGCAGAGCATTACGCAGAAAACGGTCAGACAGCCACAAACGCTGGCGATGGAAGAGATCAACTGTCACCACAACTATGTGCAAAAAGAACAGCACTTTGGTGAAGAGATCTACGTGACGCGTAAAGGCGCGGTGTCTGCGCGTGCTGGTCAATATGGAATTATTCCCGGTTCGATGGGAGCAAAAAGCTTTATCGTCCGTGGGCTGGGAAATGAAGAGTCGTTCTGTTCGTGCAGCCACGGTGCCGGGCGGGTAATGAGCCGAACTAAAGCGAAAAAACTGTTCAGCGTGGAAGATCAAATTCGTGCCACCGCGCATGTGGAATGCCGTAAAGATGCCGAAGTGATCGACGAAATCCCGATGGCGTATAAAGATATTGATGCGGTGATGGCGGCACAAAGCGATCTGGTGGAAGTTATCTATACCCTGCGTCAGGTGGTGTGCGTAAAAGGATAAATGATGAAAAGGATGATTGCGCTGGATGGCGCACAGGGCGAAGGTGGCGGGCAGATCCTGCGCTCGGCGCTGAGCCTGTCGATGATAACCGGCCAGCCATTTACCATCACTAGCATTCGTGCCGGGCGGGCGAAACCGGGGCTGTTGCGCCAGCATCTGACCGCGGTAAAGGCGGCGACGGAAATTTGCGGAGCAACCGTGGAAGGCGCGGAGCTGGGGTCGCAGCGTCTGCTCTTCCGGCCTGGCACCGTGCGCGGCGGCGAGTACCGCTTTGCTATCGGTAGTGCCGGAAGCTGTACGCTGGTGCTGCAAACGGTGCTGCCCGCGCTGTGGTTTGCCGATGGACCTTCGCGTGTTGAAGTGAGCGGAGGCACCGATAACCCGTCGGCCCCGCCTGCGGATTTTATCCGCCGGGTGCTGGAGCCGCTGCTGGCGAAAATAGGAATTCATCAGCAAACCACGCTGTTACGTCACGGTTTTTATCCTGCCGGAGGCGGCGTGGTGGCAACGGAAGTCTCGCCGGTGGCATCGTTTAACACCTTGCAACTTGGCGAGCGCGGGAACATTGTGCAGATGCGTGGAGAGGTGTTATTAGCTGGCGTGCCGCGCCATGTCGCTGAGCGTGAAATCGCTACGCTGGCGGGTAGTTTTTCCCTGCATGAGCAGAATATTCATAACCTGCCGCGTGACCAGGGGCCGGGTAATACCGTCTCGCTTGAAGTCGAAAGTGAAAATATCACCGAACGCTTTTTTGTCGTCGGTGAAAAGCGCGTCAGTGCCGAGGTGGTAGCCGCGCAGTTAGTGAAAGAGGTGAAACGCTACCTGGCAAGCCCGGCGGCAGTGGGGGAATATCTCGCCGACCAGCTGGTACTGCCGATGGCGCTGGCGGGCGCGGGAGAATTTACGGTCGCCCATCCTTCATGCCATCTGCTGACCAATATCGCGGTGGTGGAGCGTTTCTTGCCGGTGCGGTTTGGTTTGATAGAAACAGATGGCGTAACGCGGGTGAGTATTGAATGATGTAAAGATGTAAACCGGATCCAATGCATTATCCGGCTAAACTCACACCCCATAACCCATCATCTTCAGCAGTTTCTGCGCGTGCTGCACGGCAGCCTGACGGTGGGCGACGCCGAGTTTTTGGTACAGATTGCGGATATGCGTCTTGATGGTGGTTGCCGCCACTTCCAGTTCGCCCGCAATTTGTTCATTGCTGTAACCGGAGTAAATCAGCCCCAGGACCTGCCATTCACGTTGGGTCAATGGGCTGGTGCGGATCAGTTCTGGCACTTCCGGATGATTTAGCAGACGTTCAACGAAATTCTCATCGAAATGGGCGAATTTATGCCGATGATGTTGATTGATTTCTCGCAGAATACGCTGTGCGCGATGCTGTTCCAGTTCCGGCAGCGTATTGAGTTGAATCAGCTGGCGCAGTTGTTGCGCCATCGCTTCGCCTTCGATGACAAAATGACTGATAAATCCGGTGCGATTCGCCAGTTTTAATGCGTCCAGCAACACGCGCTGGGCGTCACTTTTACGTCCGGCCTGCCAGTACAGTTGATTAAGCAGCAACAGGTTACGGTTGAGATCGCTCATCAACCGCAGACTCCGGGCATTTTCATTGAGTTCTTCGAGAACAATTTCTGCCGGTTCAAACTCGCCCAGCAAGATTTGTGCACGGGCAATGTTGCGCCATTGACCTTGCAGGAAGTGGTTGTTCGCAAACTCTGGTTTAGCCGTATGACGCAACCAGTTGGCAGCGGCGGCTTTATCGCCGGTCATTTGCCAGTAAATCACCCGGACTTTGTTGGCGTTAGAGATCCAGTCGCTGTGATATTTGCCATTCCCCAGCAGGTTTTCCAGACGGTTCAGCTGGCTACGGGCGTTATCTAAATCACCACGGGCCAGCGAGCATTGAATCAACATTGCCAGGCACTGAAGCTGTTGCTGTGGCTGATAAGACGACAAGACTTCAATCCCGCTACGCGCCGACGCTTCGGCTTCATCCAGCCGCGCCCAGGCCCATAACAGCTGCGCACGAATGCGCACCAGAAACTCATGCATTGGCAGCTGTTCCAGATGCTGCTCGTTGATCAGCTGGAATGCTTTTTCCTGCGTTTCCCACGCGGTTTGCAGGAACCCTTGGGCAAACAGAATTTCACTTTGCTGGATTAAACTCCACAAAGCGTAGTGCCAGACATCGTGCTGGCGTGCCATCTGTTCGGTTTGCTGCATTAGCGCCAGTGAGCGGGTCAATTCGCCTTTGCAGTGCAGCACTTCACCCAGCACCGAGGTTGCCACAATGCGGCTATAGAACCAGCCCGGCGGCAGCTCTTCCAGTGCCAGTTTTGCCAGCCGTTCCGCTTCATCCGGATTACCATCGTTAATCGCCACCTGGGCGCGCAGAGCGTTAAATTCTGCGTGCATGGTGTCTTCTCTGATGTCCTTGATTTCATGTTCAGCACGGGCTAGCAGGGTGTTAACTTCGCCGTAGCGATGTTGGCTTTGCATCAGCCACGCCTGCAATAACACCAACTGCGGATTTTCCAGCAAGCTGTCCCACGGCAGGGCCTTAAGCGACTCTTCCAGCAGCGACAGTTCGCTATGGTTGAACAGACTCCAGGCGTGATTAAGCAGAATATCGCGCAGCATCAGCGCATCGCCTGCCGCCAGCGCATGATGAATCGCTTCGCTGGGAAATCCCTGGGCCATCCAGCTTTCTGCGGCGGCACGGTGGATTTCCGGCAGCTCCGCCGCCAGTTCCCACTGGCAGCGCTGGCGCAGGAAGTTGCCAAACAGCGGGTGATAGCAGAACCACTCGCCGGTATCATTCATCCGCTGTAAAAACAGCCCCTGACGCTCAATCTCTTCGAGGCGCATTTGCCCGTTTTCTTCGCCGGTCACACGGGTGATGAGTGCATCGTTCATTGAGCGCAAAATGGCGCTTTTCAACAGAAAATGGCGCGTTGCGAGATCGACGTTATCCAAAACCTCATCGACCAGATAATCCGAAAGATGGCTGGCATTGATTCCCGCCAGGCGGCGTGCCGACTTATGGGCTGAGTGGGTATTCTGCCGGGCGGAGAGGGCGATTAGCTGTAGTGCCGTCGCCCAACCGGAAACGTCATCGCAAATCCGACTGCTTTCTGCGGCTTCAATCGGCGATGACAGACGGCAATCAAAAAACTGCTTCGCTTCCTGATGGGTAAATGCCAGTTGCTGACTGCCAATTTCCAGCAGTTGATCACGAACACGCAGATTGGCAATGCCCAGTTGCGGAAGGTTGCGTGACAACACCACCAGGGTGAGATTTTCTGGTTGATGGCGAATAAAGAAGCGCATTGACTCGTGGATCACTGGATTAGTGATCAGATGATAGTCATCGATGACCAGATAAAGTGGGCTATGCCATTCCGCCAGCTCAATGAAAAGCTGGGCGAAGAGTGACGTCAGGCTGGCATATTGCCGTTTTTGCGCCATCGTCTCACATATCGCACAGTGACCGTTGGTTGCCTGCTGCACGGCGGCAATGAGATAGCTGGCGAAACGCTCTTGCTGGTTATCACCTTCATCCAGCGAGTACCAGCCGATATCGTTTTTGCCTGCCGCCCACTGGGAAATGAGGGTGGTCTTTCCGTAGCCCGCAGGACTCGTGATCAGCGCCAGCCGGAAGTTGTTCGCGCCGGAAAGTTTAGCCAGCAGGCGCTCACGAACCACGGTATGGTCGAGTCGAACCGGACGACTTAGTTTTGACGGAATCAGCATAGTTAATCACTTCACTGTGGAAAATGAGGAAATATTATTTTTTTTGCGCTTCGTAATTAATGGTTATAAGGTCGGCCAGAAACCTTTCTAATGCAAGCGATGACGTTTTTTTATGTGTCTGAATTTGCACTGTGTCACAATTCCAAATCTTTATTAACAACTCACCTAAAACGACGCTGATCCAGCGTGAATACTGGTTTCCCTTATGTTCATCAGATTCATTTAAGCAAGGGTTTCTTCTTCATTCCTGATGAAAGTGCCATCTAAAAAGATGATCTTAATAAATCTATTAAGAATGAGATGGAGCACACTGGATATTTTACTTATGAAACTGTTTCACTCCTTTACTTAATTTATAGAGTTACCTTCCGCTTTTTGAAAATACGCAACGGCCATTTTTTGCACTTAGATACAGATTTTCTGCGCTGTATTGCATTGATTTGCTGCTAATCCTGTGGTTTGCACTAGCTTTAAGTGGTTGAGATCACATTTCCTTGCTCATCCCCGCAACTCCTCCCTGCCTAATCCCCCGCAGGATGAGGAAGGTCAACATCGAGCCTGGCAAACTAGCGATAACGTTGTGTTGAAAATCTAAGAAAAGTGGAACTCCTATGTCACAACCTATTTTTAACGATAAGCAATTTCAGGAAGCGCTTTCACGTCAGTGGCAGCGTTATGGCTTAAATTCTGCGGCTGAAATGACTCCTCGCCAGTGGTGGCTAGCAGTGAGTGAAGCACTGGCCGAAATGCTGCGTGCTCAGCCATTCGCCAAGCCGGTGGCGAATCAGCGACATGTTAACTACATCTCAATGGAGTTTTTGATTGGTCGCCTGACGGGCAACAACCTGTTGAATCTCGGCTGGTATCAGGATGTACAGGATTCGTTGAAGGCTTATGACATCAATCTGACGGACCTGCTGGAAGAAGAGATCGACCCGGCGCTGGGTAACGGTGGTCTGGGACGTCTGGCGGCGTGCTTCCTCGACTCAATGGCAACTGTCGGTCAGTCTGCGACGGGTTACGGTCTGAACTATCAATATGGTTTGTTCCGCCAGTCTTTTGTCGATGGCAAACAGGTTGAAGCGCCGGATGACTGGCACCGCAGTAACTACCCGTGGTTCCGCCACAACGAAGCACTGGATGTGCAGGTAGGGATTGGCGGTAAAGTGACGAAAGACGGACGCTGGGAGCCGGAGTTTACCATTACCGGTCAAGCGTGGGATCTCCCCGTTGTCGGCTATCGTAATGGCGTGGCGCAGCCGCTGCGTCTGTGGCAGGCGACGCACGCGCATCCGTTTGATCTGACTAAATTTAACGACGGTGATTTTCTGCGTGCCGAACAGCAGGGCATCAATGCGGAAAAACTGACCAAAGTTCTCTATCCAAACGACAACCATACTGCCGGTAAAAAGCTGCGCTTGATGCAGCAGTACTTCCAGTGTGCCTGTTCGGTAGCGGATATTTTGCGTCGCCATCATCTGGCGGGGCGTAAACTGCACGAACTGGCGGATTACGAAGTTATTCAGCTGAACGATACCCACCCAACTATCGCGATTCCAGAACTGCTGCGCGTGCTGATCGATGAGCACCAGATGAGCTGGGATGACGCCTGGGCCATTACCAGCAAAACTTTCGCTTACACCAACCATACCCTGATGCCAGAAGCGCTGGAACGCTGGGATGTGAAACTGGTGAAAGGCTTACTGCCGCGCCATATGCAGATTATTAACGAAATTAATACTCGCTTTAAAACGCTGGTGGAGAAAACCTGGCCGGGCGATGAAAAAGTGTGGGCCAAACTGGCGGTGGTGCACGATAAACAAGTGCATATGGCGAACCTGTGTGTGGTTGGCGGTTTCGCGGTGAACGGTGTTGCGGCGCTGCACTCGGATCTGGTGGTGAAAGATCTGTTCCCGGAATATCACCAGCTATGGCCGAACAAATTCCATAACGTCACCAACGGTATTACCCCACGTCGCTGGATCAAACAGTGCAACCCTGCACTGGCGGCTCTGTTGGATAAATCACTGCAAAAAGAGTGGGCTAACGATCTCGATCAGCTGATCAATCTGGAAAAATTCGCTGATGATGCGAAATTCCGTCAGCAATATCGCGAGATCAAGCAGGCGAATAAAGTCCGTCTGGCGGAGTTTGTGAAAGTTCGTACCGGTATTGAGATCAATCCACAGGCGATTTTCGATATTCAGATCAAACGTCTGCATGAGTACAAACGCCAGCACCTGAATCTGCTGCATATTCTGGCGTTGTACAAAGAAATTCGTGAAAACCCGCAGGCTGATCGCGTACCGCGCGTCTTCCTCTTCGGCGCGAAAGCGGCACCGGGCTACTACCTGGCGAAGAATATTATCTTTGCGATCAACAAAGTGGCTGACGTGATCAACAACGATCCACTGGTTGGCGATAAGTTGAAGGTGGTGTTCCTGCCGGATTATTGCGTTTCGGCGGCGGAAAAACTGATCCCGGCGGCGGATATCTCCGAACAAATTTCGACTGCAGGTAAAGAAGCTTCCGGTACCGGCAATATGAAACTGGCGCTCAATGGTGCGCTTACTGTCGGTACGCTGGATGGTGCGAACGTTGAAATCGCCGAGAAAGTCGGTGAAGAAAATATCTTTATTTTTGGTCATACCGTGGAACAAGTGAAGGCTATTCTGGCCAAAGGCTACGACCCGGTGAAATGGCGGAAGAAAGATAAGGTGCTGGACGCAGTATTGAAAGAGCTGGAAAGCGGTAAATACAGCGACGGCGATAAGCATGCCTTCGACCAGATGCTGCACAGTATCGGCAAACAGGGCGGCGATCCGTATCTGGTGATGGCGGATTTCGCAGCCTATGTTGAGGCACAAAAGCAGGTGGATGTGCTGTACCGCGACCAGGAGGCCTGGACTCGCGCGGCGATCCTCAATACCGCCCGCTGCGGTATGTTTAGCTCGGATCGCTCTATTCGCGATTATCAGGCTCGTATCTGGCAGGCAAAACGCTAAGGAAGCTCGATGGAAAGCAAACGTCTGGATAATGCCGCGCTGGCGGCGGGGATTAGCCCCAATTACATCAATGCCCACGGTAAACCGCAGTCGATTAGCGCCGAAACCAAACGGCGTTTGCTTGACGCGATGCATCAACGTACCGCCACGAAAGTGGCGGTAACGCCAGTCCCGAATGTCATGGTTTATACCAGCGGCAAAAAAATGCCGATGGTGGTGGAGGGCAGCGGCGAATATAGCTGGCTGCTGACCACCGAAGAAGGAACACAGTACAAAGGCCATGTAACGGGGGGCAAAGCGTTCAATCTACCGACGAAGCTGCCGGAAGGTTATCACACGCTGACACTCACCCAGGACGACCAGCGCGCGCATTGCCGGGTGATTGTCGCCCCGAAACGCTGTTACGAACCGCAGGCGTTGCTGAATAAACAAAAGCTGTGGGGTGCCTGCGTTCAGCTTTATACGCTGCGATCGGAAAAAAACTGGGGTATTGGGGATTTTGGCGATCTCAAAGCGATGCTGGTGGATGTGGCAATACGTGGCGGGTCGTTCATCGGCCTGAACCCGATTCATGCGCTCTATCCGGCAAATCCGGAGAGTGCCAGCCCATACAGCCCGTCTTCTCGCCGTTGGCTGAATGTGATTTATATCGACGTTAACGCCGTTGAAGATTTCCATCTTAGCGAAGAGGCTCAGGCCTGGTGGCAGTTGCCGACCACGCAACAGACGCTGCAACAGGCGCGCGATGCCGACTGGGTCGATTACTCCACGGTTACCGCCCTAAAAATGACAGCATTACGAATGGCGTGGAAAGGTTTCGCGCAACGTGATGATGAGCAGATGGCCGCGTTTCGCCAGTTTGTTGCAGAGCAGGGCGACAGCCTGTTCTGGCAGGCAGCCTTTGATGCGCTACATGCCCAGCAAGTGAAAGAGGACGAAATGCGCTGGGGCTGGCCTGCATGGCCAGAGATGTATCAGAACGTGGATTCACCAGAAGTGCGTCAGTTCTGCGAAGAACATCGTAATGACGTCGATTTTTATCTCTGGTTGCAGTGGCTGGCTTACAGCCAGTTTGCCGCCTGCTGGGAGATAAGCCAGGGCTATGAAATGCCGATTGGCTTGTATCGTGATCTGGCGGTTGGCGTAGCGGAAGGTGGGGCGGAAACCTGGTGTGACCGTGAACTATATTGCCTGAAAGCGTCGGTTGGCGCGCCGCCGGATATCCTCGGCCCGTTGGGGCAGAACTGGGGATTACCGCCAATGGACCCGCATATCATCACCGCGCGTGCCTATGAACCGTTTATCGAGCTGTTGCGTGCCAATATGCAAAACTGCGGCGCATTACGAATTGACCATGTGATGTCGATGCTGCGTTTGTGGTGGATACCGTATGGCGAGACGGCAGATCAGGGCGCGTATGTTCACTATCCGGTGGATGATCTGCTCTCGATTCTGGCACTCGAAAGTAAACGTCATCGCTGTATGGTGATTGGTGAAGATCTCGGTACCGTACCGGTAGAGATTGTCGGTAAGCTGCGCAGCAGCGGTGTGTACTCCTACAAAGTGCTCTATTTCGAAAACGACCACGAGAAGACGTTCCGTGCACCGAAAGCGTATCCGGAGCAGTCGATGGCGGTTGCGGCGACACATGACCTGCCTACGCTGCGCGGTTACTGGGAGAGCGGGGATCTAACGTTGGGCAAAACCCTGGGGCTGTATCCGGATGAAGTGGTACTGCGCGGTCTGTATCAGGATCGCGAACTGGCGAAGCAAGGGCTGCTGGATGCACTGCATAAATATGGTTGTCTGCCAAAACGTGCCGGGCATAAGGCATCGTTGATGTCGATGACGCCGACGCTGAACCGTGGTTTGCAGCGCTACATTGCCGACAGTAACAGTGCTCTGTTAGGACTACAGCCGGAAGACTGGCTGGATATGGCCGAACCGGTGAATATTCCTGGCACCAGTTACCAGTATAAAAACTGGCGACGCAAGCTTTCCGCAACGCTTGAGTCGATGTTTGCCGATGATGGCGTGAACAAGTTGCTGAAGGATTTGGACAGACGGCGCAGAGCTGCAGCGAAGAAGAAGTAGAGTGCGGTTGATGCCGGATGCGATGCATCCGGCAGTCAGTGTTATCAAATCACCATATTCAGCAGCAGACAGCCTACCAGACCGCACACCGAGATAATGGTTTCCAGCATCGACCAGGATTTGATGGTCTCGCCGATAGTCAGGTTAAAGTACTCTTTGAACAGCCAGAAGCCCGGATCGTTCACATGAGAGAAAATCACACTACCGGAACCCACCGCAATAACCATCAGCTCCGGGCTAACACCCGTCGTTGCAATCAGCGGTGCCGCGATACCACCCGCAGTGATTGCCGCAACGGTTGCGGAACCCAGCGCGATACGCAGTACGGCAGCAATCGACCAGGCCATCAGCAGCGGAGAAATGTTGGTTTCGTGCATCATGGAAGCAATGTATTTGTCCACGCCGCTGTCTACCAGCACCTGCTTGAACGCACCGCCACCACCGATGATCAACAGCATCATCGCAATGATTTTGATGGAAGAAACCAGCGTGTCGTTAATCTGATCCATTGAACGACCACGGTTTAGACCAAAGGTGAACATCGCAATCAGCACGGCAATCAGCGTTGCCATTACCGGGTCACCGAGGAACTCCGCTACCGGCAGGAAAGCGTGACCTTTCGGCAGGATCATTTCGGCAATCGCACGCATCGCCATCAGTACTACCGGCACCAGAGAGGTCCAGACGCTGACGCCAAAGCTCGGCATCTCTTCTTCGCTGAAGGTTTTCGCGCTGTAGAGACCTTCCGGAATTGGCTTATCGATACCTTTCAACACGCGAGCGTAAACCGGACCGGCGAGAATCACGGTCGGGATTGCCAGAATAGTACCGTACAGCAGGGTTTTACCCATATCGGCATTGAAAATGGTGGCAATCGCAGTCGGACCCGGATGCGGTGGCAGGAAGCCGTGGGTCACAGACAGTGCAGCCGCCATTGGTACACCAACATACAGCAGTGGAATATTCGCAGAAGCCGCGATGGTAAACACCAGCGGCAGCATCAGCACAAAGCCCACTTCATAGAACAGGGCAAAACCAACGGTAAAACCGGTCAGTACCACCGCCCACTGGATGTGTTTTTTACCAAATTTGGCAATCAGCGTGGTGGCGATACGTTGTGCGCCACCGCAGTCTGCCAGCATTTTGCCCAGCATTGCGCCAAAACCCATGATCAGGGCAAGGCTACCGAGCGTCCCGCCGACACCGGCTTTGATGGAGCCAATAACTTTATCCAGCGGCATTCCTTGCATTAATCCAACAGCAAGCGCCACGAGGACGAGAGCGATGAAGCCGTTCATTTTGAAGCGGATCATCAGGAGCAACAACAAGATTACACCGATAGCAACAATGACTAATGGCATGATTTACCTGGCCTTTCATTTGTTATGGGTAACGTCAATTTTCTGACGACAAACTCTAATTATCCCAATCGGGAACAGAGATATTGCGGCACCACGACTGATACCCACTAAAACTAATTATTGTAGTCAGATGTCAGGAGTATGTTTGGTACCCATGTGAATGATACGGGTAACATCTGGCGTTTGAGAATCACCAGAGCGGGGTAAATTTAAATTATGAGAGGTTGGTCATATTATCGCGGGGAAACGAACCGAGGATTTGACAAAGCAATGCTGCGCCAACGTCTGGCACATGTTCAACGTAGGCCCGAAATGACGCTTTAGCGTCGCATCGGGCAATCTACAAAAGAGGGGATAACTTAGTAGTAGGAGTGTTCGCCGCGCTGGTGTTCGGTGAGATCGCGCACACCTTTCAGCTCCGGGAATTCGTTCAGCAGCTGCTTCTCGATCCCTTCTTTCAGCGTCACATCGACCATGGAACAACCGTTACAGCCGCCGCCAAATTGCAGAATGGCGTAACCGTCTTCGGTGATTTCCATCAGCGAAACGCGACCACCGTGACCAGCAAGCTGTGGGTTGATCTGCGACTGCAGCATATACTCCACGCGCTCCATCAGCGGTGCATCGTCTGCCACTTTACGCATTTTGGCGTTCGGGGCTTTCAGCGTTAACTGAGAACCCAACTGGTCGGTAACAAAGTCGATCTCTGCATCTTCCAGGTATGGTGCGCTTAACTCATCAACATACGCGGTCAGCAGGTCAAATTTCAGGGCAGTGTCGGTGGCTTCCACGGCATCCGGCGGACAATAAGAAACACCACATTCAGCGTTAGGCGTGCCAGGGTTAATCACAAATACGCGGATTTGTGTCCCTTCTTCCTGATTTGCCAGCAGTTTGGCAAAGTGCGCTTGTGCAGCATCGGAAATACGGATCATAGTAATGGCCTAATAGTTGACTATTTTAGTTGGTTATAATACGCCCATCATCGAGGCTCTACAAGGTTCGACAAAGGCACCAGACCTGGACAGTCGCCGCACCATTGCGTAAAAGCAACTGCGCAATCTCTGCGACGGTACTTCCGGTGGTAACGACATCATCCACAATCACCATATGGCGACCTTGCACGGGCAATTCAAGACGAAAGGCATTTTTCAGGTTGCGCTTGCGCAGCCGGGCACTGAGAAAATGCTGGGTCGCAGTGGCCCGTGTACGTGTGACGGCTTCGCTATCCCATTGGCAATGCAACCAGCGTGATAACGGCTGACACAGCAAATCGCTCTGATTAAATCCCCGACGCCAGTGACGCCGCTGCCATAACGGAACGCTGATGATGCGATCCGGCAATTGCAACCCGGTGGTGCGACGAGCGTGTAAGACTTCCAATAGTAACAGACGTGACAGGGCGCTGGCGATTTCACTGCGCCGGGAAAATTTAAGCTGGTGGATAAGCGGACTTAACGGCGGCGCATAGTCGGCAACCGTGACCAGTCTTTGCCAGGGCGGCGGTTTTTGCAGGCAGCGACCGCAGGGAAGATGGGAGTGTGTGGCGGGTAATCCACATTGTGGGCATAACGTTTTATCTGTGCGGGTGGCGCGTGAACAGACCGAACAAATCCCCCAATGACCTAACGCCAGTGGCATTCGGCATAGCCAGCATAATCCCGGTACTGTTAGCATATGTTCATCCTTGTAAGTCAAAAGAGAACAATAGCGGATGAATAACATCTGGTGGCAGACCAAAGGTCAGGGGAATGTTCATCTTGTGCTGCTGCACGGATGGGGACTGAATGCCGAAGTGTGGCGTTGCATTGACGAGGAACTTAGCTCGCATTTTACGCTGCACCTTGTTGACCTGCCCGGCTTCGGGCGTAGCCGGGGATTTGGTGCGCTGTCACTTGCTGATATGGCCGAAGCCGTGCTGCAACAGGCACCTGATAAAGCCATTTGGTTAGGCTGGAGTCTGGGCGGGCTGGTGGCAAGCCAAATTGTTTTAACCCATCCCGAGCGTGTTCAGGCGCTGGTCACCGTGGCATCGTCACCTTGTTTTAGTGCTCGTGACGAGTGGCCGGGGATAAAACCGGACGTGCTGGCGGGATTTCAGCAGCAACTCAGTGATGATTTTCAGCGTACAGTGGAGCGGTTCCTGGCGTTACAAACCATGGGGACTGAAACGGCGCGCCAGGATGCGCGGGCGTTGAAGAAAACCGTTCTGGCGTTACCGATGCCGGAGGTTGACGTGCTTAATGGCGGGCTGGAAATCCTGAAAACGGTCGATCTCCGTCAGCCGCTGCAAAACGTGTCCATGCCGTTTTTGCGATTGTATGGCTATCTCGACGGTCTGGTGCCGCGCAAAGTGGTGCCGATGCTGGATAAACTTTGGCCTCACAGCGAATCATATATCTTCGCCAAAGCGGCCCATGCGCCGTTTATTTCGCATCCGGTCGAGTTTTGTCACCTGCTGGTGGCGTTGAAGCAGAGGGTGTAGGCAACTTTTGAAATGGCGAGACAGAAATTTACTGGCTCGCCGCAGCCAACTCTTCTTCTGACACCCCGGTAAAGCGCATGATGTCTGTAAGAGGGACTCCGGATTCAAGCATTATTTTGGCTATATGCAGGGCTTTGGATTGTTCCCCCTCCTGCCGCAATCTTTCCGCAATTGTCATTAAACTCTCCTTGTGTTTCGGTGAACGTTCGGCAACGCCGTCGATAAAATCGTTAAAACGTACCGCGTCGCCGGTTTGCAGTATGTAATTAAACAGCCCTTTGATTTGTCTGTCATTAGCGTATCCACTACTTAATAAGCAGGCCATTTGCTCTACCAGCCCCATCAGATCGCGTTGACGAATATGTTTTTGAATTAACTCCAGCAGCGCCATACGTCGGTGCTGCATGATTTCATCATCAGGCATGACGGTGACATCAATCAGCGGAAATGCGGAGGCATAAAGCTGCCTTGCCAGTTTGGGATCGGCGAAACAATCCAGCCAACACAGCGAATAGGGATAGGGGCTTTCAATACCGTGGTAAAACAACAATGGCACCACCATCGGCAACGTTTTGTATCCAGCATCAAGGTGATTTTGCATTGCGGCAATAGCGTAACGCATCATGCGAAATGCGATCAGTTTGTTTGAGGTGCTTTGATGTTCAATCAGACAATAGATGTATCCTGGTCCTTGTTCCGTTTTCACCGACCACAGCACATCGGAATAGCTTTCACGCAGATCGTCATCAATAAAGCTGCTCGACTCCAGCTTGAGGGTTTTCATATCACAAAGCGCGTGAATGGGTGCCGGTAAATGAAACGCAAGAAAATCACGAGCCGTGTCCGGTTGGCGTAAAAAGAGTTTGAACAGCGCATCGTGTGGGGTGGAACTCTGCTTTTTGCTCATGGCGTTCCTTCACCTGTTGTTTGAATGCCGCGACTCTACGCGCCACTCCACACCTGTGTATTAGCGAGTTTTCATCCCTGCGAGATGCTTTCAAAGGAACTTACGCCGTGCTGCAAGAGTTGCATTTTTATGGAAAGCCGCACGCAAAAAAGCCCGGATGCAGACGCATACCGGGCTTTCCAAAACAGGCGATGGAGTAAGGTTAACGCAGCGCCCACCACTCGCGCAGACAGGCTTTTCCTTCCGGGCAGCTTTTACAACTGCCAGAGAGGCAGCCGTCAGGTTCTTCCTGAATCCGCACGGCTTTGCCCATACTTTCCAGTTGTTGCAGCATGGCGTTAATCATTGGCTGTGGAGTGTTCAATGTCTGGCTTATCTGGGCCGCTTCCATACGGCCCCGTAACGCCAGCAAATCGCGCACCTGAATAAGTGAAGCCATTAATGGCAATCACCGGTGGTGCTGGCTGCGCAGCAACTGCTTACCGACTTGCGGGTTGCCAGCAGTTCGATATCCACCCGGCTACGCGCGCGGCGCAGCAGACCGATAACCACGATGTTAAACAGGATAACCGCCAGAATGCACACCAGGCTGTAAGTTGGGTGCTGACTGTAGCTGGCGACCTGATAGAACAATGTTGCCAGCGAGTAAGCGATATTCAGCCCCCACAGGATGGAGAAGCCCATCCAGCCACGGCTTGATTCACGGGCGATGGCTCCCATCACCGAGATACATGGTACATACAGCAGGACGAAAATCAGGTAGCTGTAAGCTGCTGCTGCGCTACCGAATTTCTGATCCATCACGCCCATCGCCCCGGTACCCATTTCGCCGTCGCCTTTGCTGGCTTCAATGGGGTTCATCAGTACGCTAAGGCTGAAGGTGTCTTTCAGGCTCTGCCAGGTTTCATCTATCGCACTGAACAGCTCTTCACCGAGGTTAAACTCTGCCGGATTGAACTCTTCGTCCTGAATATTTTCTGCGGTGTAGAGGGTGTTGAGCGTACCCACTACCACTTCTTTCGCCATGGCACCTGTAAACAGGCCAACCGTTGCCTGCCAGTTATCTTCATGCACGCCAATTGGCTTGAAGACCGGGGTGATCACCCGGCTGACGGACGCCAGCGCCGAGTCGTTGATGTTATCGACGATTTTCCCGCTCAGCGAGAAGCTGTTGAAAGCGCTCAGGAAAATGCTGACGATGATGATCACTTTACCAGCACGCAGAACGAAGCCTTTCAGACGCTGCCAGGTCTGGATAATCAGGCTTTTAACGTGTGGTACATGATAGACCGGCAACTCCATGACAAACGGCGTCGCTTCACCGCGCATGATGGTGTACTTGAGCATCAGGCCAGTCAGCACCGCCATCACAATACCCAGCATATACAGCGAGAAGACCGCCAGCGCACCGTTCTGCCCGAAGAAGGCAGCCGCGAATACTGCGAAGATAGCCAGACGCGCGCCGCAGGACATAAACGGTGCCATCATGATGGTCATCAGACGTTCACGCGGTGCATCAAGCGTACGTGCACCCATTACCGACGGTACGTTACAACCGAAACCGACGATCAGCGGCACAAAGGATTTCCCCGGCAAGCCCAGCGCCTGCATCAGACGGTCCATCACAAACGCCGCACGCGCCATATACCCGGAGTCCTCAAGGAAGGAGAGGAACAGGTACATCATGCCAATCTGCGGCACCAGTGGCAGCACGGTGTTAATGCCGCCACCCAGGCCCTGGGCGAGGAAGATAGTCAGCCAGTCCGGGAAGTGGAGCGTGTAGCCAATCCATTGAATACCATGCACAAATAGCGCCACGGAGCCGACGTCAAACAGCGGCTGTAACGCCCCGCCGATGTTGATAGCCAGCAGGAACATCAGGTACATCACAAAGAGGAAAATCGGCAGACCGAGGAAACGGTTGAGCACGATTTTATCTACCGCAGTGGTGAAACGGCTGGGTTCTGCCGTCAGGGTGTTGCTTACCACATCACAGATGGCAGCAATGCACTGGTAACGCGCATCGGCAATGTGCAGCGCCGGATCGTCCATCTCATTACGCAGACGGGCGAGGGCGGCATCCAGATGCTGCGACGCTTCACCGGCGTAGGCGCGGCTGTAGATATCGCCTTCCAGCATTTGCAGGCCCAGCCAGCGACGTTGTTTCAGCGGGATGTCGGAAGGCATCACTTTTGCCAGTGAATCTGCTTCGTTGAGTAGCGGCTGTGCGTAATGCACCAGTTCCACATTCTCGTTAGCTTTATAGCGATCAATCGCCAGCTTGAGCGCTTCAATACCGCGACCACGGGTTGAAACCAGCGGGATCACTGGGCAGCCAAGACGCGCCGACAGAGCATCAATTTCAATACGAATATTTTGCTTCTCGGCAATGTCGAGCATGTTCAGTGCCACGATGCAGGGAATGCCGAGTTCCAGCAGTTGTAGCGTCAGGTACAGGTTACGCTCAAGGTTAGACGCATCCACCACGTTAATCAGCAGGTCGGCGTCGCCACTCAAAATGTAGTGACAGGCGATTTGCTCATCGAGCGAGGTCTGCGATGAGATGGTGGTCAGAGAATAGGTGCCGGGCAGGTCCACCAGCGTGACCTGATGATCGGTGGTGGAGAATTGCCCTTCTTTACGTTCGACGGTAACGCCAGCCCAGTTACCTACACGCTGACGTGCGCCAGTGAGCTGGTTAAATAAGGTTGTCTTGCCAGAATTTGGATTACCAATTAAGCCTATGGTTAATTTTTTCATTGTTGTTATCACCGTATTAACAGGAAACCGCTTCCACTTCTAATAAGGCCAGATCTTTTTTGCGTAATACCAGGCTCACACGACGGGTTTCGATATGAATGGGGTCGCCGAGTGGAGCGACGCGCACCACATTAAAAGAGGAGCCAGGTAACATGCCAAGAGAAAGCAGTTTTTGGCGATATGCCGGGCTGATTTCACGGGAAAAGCCAGTGATTTTCCACGCAGTATCTGGAGTGTATTGCATAGGTGCCTACTTGTTTCTCATTAACTGGATAACTACCTCATGGGGCGTTTGACAGCGACATGAGACCAGATGATTTGCCAACAAAGGAGAGATTAAATAATCAACAACACAATGATAATGAGAATGGTTTCTATCAGCAATACTTAAAATGTGTGCGAATGTTGGTTTGAATAATAATCTGACTCAATGTTGATGTGGCTCAAGGTTATATCGCAGCGAAAATATAATTCGAATAGCGAATTACCAGGACTGGCTAATGTTTAATTAAGGTTTCAGTTGTTAATGAAGTGATAAATGTTGCCGGAATATATTGTGAGTTTGGCTGTGGAATAAAAATGCCGGAGATATTCTCCGGCACTTTTATGTCAGACAAGGCGTTCGTTGCCAGATGCGGCGTGGACACCTTATCGCGCAGGTTTAGGGGTCAATCAGGGCGTTTAACGTTTTTTGCCCATTGCTGCCGCCAGCGCGTCCATCATCGCGCTGTTACCGGCAGGCTGCGCTTCACGTCCGCGCGGTTTGGCTGCCGGGCGGTTGTTTTGCGGGCGTTCATTACCGCCGCCGCGACGGGCGTTGGTTTCGCCAGGCTGCTCGTCCAGACGCATGGTCAGGGCGATACGTTTACGCTGAAGATCCACTTCCAGCACTTTCACCTTCACAATGTCGCCCGCTTTCACCACGGTATGCGGATCTTCCACAAACTTGTTCGACAATGAAGAGATGTGAACCAGGCCGTCCTGATGCACGCCAATATCGACAAACGCGCCAAAGTTGGTGACGTTGGTGACAGCGCCTTCGAGGATCATACCCGGTTGCAGGTCGTTCATTGTCTCGACGCCATCGGCAAACTGAGCGGTTTTAAATTCCGGACGCGGATCGCGACCCGGTTTTTCCAGCTCTTTGATGATGTCAGTTACTGTCGGCACACCGAATTTTTCATCAGTAAAGTCAGACGCTTTCAGGTTACGCAGTTCGCTGCTGTTACCCATCAGATCTTTCAGTGCCTGCTGTGTTGCTGCCAGAATGCGTTCCACCACCGGATAGGCTTCCGGGTGAACGGTAGAGGCGTCCAGCGGGTTATCACCGTGGTTAATGCGCAGGAAGCCCGCGCACTGCTCGAAGGCTTTCGGCCCCAGACGGCTGACTTTCAGCAGTTGCTGACGGTTCTTGAACTGGCCGTTCTCATCGCGCCAGGCCACGATGTTTTGCGCCATCATGCGCGTCAGGCCCGCCACGCGGGTTAATAGCGGAACAGAAGCGGTGTTGAGATCGACGCCAACGGCGTTTACGCAGTCTTCTACTACTGCATCCAGTTTGCGGGCCAGTTGCGTCTGGCTGACGTCATGCTGATACTGACCTACGCCGATAGATTTCGGATCGATTTTCACCAGCTCCGCCAGCGGATCCTGCAAACGGCGGGCGATAGATACCGCACCACGCAGCGAAACGTCGAGATCCGGGAACTCCTGCGCTGCCAGCTCGGAAGCTGAGTAAACCGACGCGCCAGCTTCGCTGACGATCACTTTCTGTGCGGTCACTTTCGGGAACTGCTTCTGCACGTCGAGATAGAAACGTTCAGTTTCGCGGGAAGCTGTACCGTTGCCGATCGCCACCAGTTCAACGTTATGTTTTTCACACAAGGCAGCAACGGTCATCGCTGCTTTTGCGGCTTGTCCGGTGTGCGGGTAAATGGTATCGGTCGCCACCAGTTTGCCAGTGGCATCGACCACCGCCACTTTTACCCCGGTACGCAGACCCGGATCGAGGCCCATCGTTGCACGCAGTCCGGCAGGGGCCGCCATCAGCAGATCGTGCAGGTTACGGGCAAAGACGTTGATTGCTTCATCTTCCGCGCGTTCGCGCACGGTACCCATCAGTTCGGTTTCCAGATGCATCAGCACCTTGATGCGCCAGGTCCAGCTCACTACGCCTTTGCGCCAGCTATCCGCCGGGGCATTGTTCAGGCGCAGGCCAAGGTGATCCATGATGATTTGCTCGCAATAGCTCTCTTTGGGCGGCTCATCGAACTGCGGATCGGCATTCAGCGAAAGCTGGAGTACGCCTTCGTTACGCCCACGGAACATCGCCAGCGCGCGGTGAGAAGGCACCGTGGACAACGGTTCGTGATGATCGAAATAGTCGCGGAATTTCGCCCCTTCCTCTTCTTTACCGCTCACCACGGTTGAGACCAGATGCGCGTTCTTCCACAGATAATCACGCACTTTCGCCAGCAGCGCGGCATCTTCGGCAAACCGTTCCATCAGGATATAGCGCGCGCCATCCAGCGCGGCTTTGGTATCTGCCACGCCTTTATCGGCATCAACATATTGTGCAGCGGCGACTTCTGGCGTGTGTGACGGATCGCTCCACAGCAGGTCAGCCAACGGCTCAAGCCCTGCTTCAATGGCGATTTGCCCGCGGGTGCGGCGTTTAGGTTTGTAGGGCAGGTAGAGGTCTTCGAGTTCGGTTTTGCTTAGGGTGGCGTTGATGGCCTTCGCCAGATCATCGGTGAGTTTGCCTTGCTCGGAAATGGATTTGAGGATCGCCTGACGTCTCTCTTCCAGCTCGCGCAGATAGCTCAGACGCGTTTCCAGATTACGCAGCTGCGTGTCATCCAGACCGCCGGTGATTTCCTTACGATAACGTGCGATAAACGGCACGGTATTCCCTTCGTCAAGCAGGCGAACGGCAGCGTCAACCTGTTCCGGGCGCGCCTGAATTTCACCCGCAATAATGCGGCAGAACGAATCATTCATCATGGTTTGAGTTCATCTTTTCGGATCAAAAATCAGGGGATAGTTATACGGACTGGCTGGCAAAAATGCCAGCCATCGGCAGGAGGTTAAGACTCTTCCTTACGGTTTCACGTACTCGATAGCATTAACATACCAGCTCGCTTCCCCGGCAGGGGTATTCACCACCGCCAGATCGCCGACTTCTTTTTTCAGCAATGCGCGGGCCATCGGGGAATCGATAGAGATGTAATCTTTACGGCCAAAAATTTCATCGTAGCCGACAATACGGAAACGGTGAGTCACGCCATCGTCGTTTTCAATCTCCACCCACGCGCCAAAAAAGACTTTGCCTTCCTGCTGAGGGGAGTAATCGACGATTTTGAGATTTTCCAGGCATTTAGTGAGATAGCGCACGCGACGGTCGATTTCACGCAGACGCTTTTTATTATACTGATAGTCAGCATTTTCGCTGCGGTCGCCCAGACTTGCGGCCCAGGTCACCTTTTTTGTGACCTCCGGGCGTTCTTCACGCCAGAGATAATTAAGCTCTTGTTTGAGTTTTTCATACCCTTCCCGGGTAACCAGGGGCGTTTTCATCTCGTTGATTCCCTTTGTCTGTTTGATAATGCGCACATTGGGTATAACGTGATCATATCAACAGAATCAATAATGTTTCGCCGAATAAATTGTATACTTAAGCTGCTGTTTAATATGCTTTGTAACAATTTAGGCTGAAATTCATACCAGATTTAGCTGGTGACGAACGTGAGCTTTTTTAAGAATACACGCTTACAAATTGTTGCGAACCTTTGGGAGTACAAACAATGCAAGAGAACTACAAGATTCTGGTGGTCGATGACGACATGCGCCTGCGTGCGCTGCTGGAACGTTATCTCACCGAACAAGGCTTCCAGGTTCGAAGCGTCGCTAATGCAGAACAGATGGATCGCCTGCTGACTCGTGAATCTTTCCATCTTATGGTACTGGATTTAATGTTACCTGGTGAAGATGGCTTGTCGATTTGCCGACGTCTTCGTAGTCAGAGCAACCCGATGCCGATCATTATGGTGACGGCGAAAGGGGAAGAAGTGGACCGTATCGTAGGCCTGGAGATTGGCGCTGACGACTACATTCCAAAACCGTTTAACCCGCGTGAACTGCTGGCCCGTATTCGTGCGGTGCTGCGTCGTCAGGCGAACGAACTGCCAGGCGCACCGTCACAGGAAGAGGCGGTAATTGCTTTCGGTAAGTTCAAACTTAACCTCGGTACGCGCGAAATGTTCCGCGAAGATGAGCCGATGCCGCTCACCAGCGGTGAGTTTGCGGTACTGAAGGCACTGGTCAGCCATCCGCGTGAGCCGCTCTCCCGCGATAAGCTGATGAACCTTGCCCGTGGTCGTGAATATTCCGCAATGGAACGCTCCATCGACGTGCAGATTTCGCGTCTGCGCCGCATGGTAGAAGAAGATCCAGCGCATCCGCGTTACATTCAGACCGTTTGGGGCCTGGGCTACGTCTTTGTACCGGACGGCTCTAAAGCATGAGGCGATTGCGCTTCTCGCCACGAAGTTCATTTGCCCGTACGTTATTGCTCATCGTCACCTTGCTGTTCGCCAGCCTGGTGACGACTTATCTGGTGGTGCTGAACTTCGCGATTTTGCCGAGCCTCCAGCAGTTTAATAAAGTCCTCGCGTACGAAGTGCGTATGTTGATGACCGACAAACTGCAACTGGAGGACGGCACGCAGTTGGTTGTGCCTCCCGCTTTCCGTCGGGAGATCTACCGTGAGCTGGGGATCTCTCTCTACTCCAACGAGGCTGCCGAAGAGGCAGGTCTGCGTTGGGCGCAACACTATGAATTCTTAAGCCATCAGATGGCACAGCAACTGGGCGGCCCGACGGAAGTGCGCGTTGAGGTCAACAAAAGTTCGCCTGTCGTCTGGCTGAAAACCTGGCTGTCGCCCAATATCTGGGTACGCGTGCCGCTGACCGAAATTCATCAGGGCGATTTCTCTCCGCTGTTCCGCTATACGCTGGCGATTATGCTATTGGCGATAGGCGGGGCGTGGCTGTTTATTCGTATCCAGAACCGACCGTTGGTCGATCTCGAACATGCTGCTTTGCAGGTCGGTAAAGGGATTATTCCGCCGCCGCTGCGTGAGTATGGCGCTTCGGAGGTGCGTTCGGTTACCCGCGCCTTTAACCATATGGCGGCTGGTGTTAAGCAACTGGCGGATGACCGCACGCTGCTGATGGCGGGGGTAAGTCATGACTTACGCACGCCGCTGACGCGTATTCGCCTGGCGACCGAGATGATGAGCGAACAGGATGGCTACCTGGCCGAATCGATCAATAAAGATATCGAAGAGTGCAACGCCATCATTGAGCAGTTTATCGATTACCTGCGCACCGGGCAGGAGATGCCGATGGAAATGGCGGATCTCAACGCAGTACTCGGTGAGGTTATTGCTGCCGAAAGTGGCTATGAGCGGGAAATTGAAACCGCGCTTTACCCCGGCAGCATTGAAGTGAAAATGCACCCGCTGTCGATCAAACGCGCGGTGGCGAATATGGTGGTCAATGCCGCCCGTTACGGCAATGGCTGGATCAAAGTCAGCAGCGGAACGGAGCCGAATCGCGCTTGGTTCCAGGTGGAAGATGACGGTCCGGGAATTGCGCCGGAACAGCGTAAGCACCTTTTCCAGCCATTTGTCCGCGGCGACAGTGCGCGCACCATTAGCGGCACGGGGCTAGGGCTGGCAATTGTGCAGCGCATCGTGGATAACCATAACGGGATGCTGGAGCTTGGCACCAGCGAGCGGGGCGGGCTTTCCATTCGTGCCTGGCTGCCTGTTCCGGTAACGCGGGCGCAGGGCACGATAAAAGAAGGGTAAATAAACGGGAGGCGAAGGTGCCTCCTGTTTTATATTGATTTCAATTGATTGATAATGAAAGGGTTCGCTTGCAAAAGCAGGAGCAATTTTCGAGGTGCTCCGGTAGGTTGACGGCGTTTGGTTTCCCAGCTTTTGACCAGGTCATAACTTACCCCTACGGCGACAGCAAAATCTTGCTGACGTAAACCCGTTGCTTCACGGATCGCTTTTACATCGATTTCGCTAAAAGTATGGACGTGCTCTGGTTCAGGCGTTTCCTCACCCTTTTCGATGCGTACCATTTCTTCTGCGCTGGCAAGAAGATCAGCAAATAATTCATCTTTCATCTGTTTTCAATGCCTCCGTTGGCATTTCGGCCATGGTGGAATTTGTGGAGCTTCAACATTAAAGCAGCTTCTCGGACAATAGTTTCAATGCCTTTCTTTGTTCTTCTGTTAAATCATCCTGTTCATTTTTAGGATAAATCAACGCCAGATAAATTCGGCCATTGCGTGTTACGTTGTAATAAATTATCCGAATGCCACCCCGTTTCCCCATTCCAGAACGGTTCCAGCGAATTTTTCTAAAACTGCCTGTGCCTGCGATAATGTCACCGGCAGTGAGATCTTGAATGAGTAGTTCCTGAAAAGCCCGGAACTCATCATCAGGTAGCAATAACTGGCGGCGTTTGCTAAATCCTTGTAGTTCAATAAAGGTGAACATAATGCATCCTGCGGTCTATTGATAATTATAAGTGTACCGTGTACATATTGGTAGCTAATCAGATATAAAAAAACCCTTATCCGTTTGGATAAGGGGTCAATGAGATATCAGCTGATTACAGCTTCGGACCAGCCGCTACCAGCGCGGCACCCGCAGGGGTGTCAGTGTATTTATCGAAGTTGTCGATAAACAGTTTCGCCAGCGTTTCAGCTTTTTCCTGCCACTGTTCCGGGGAAGCATATGTGTTACGCGGATCAAGGATCCTGGTGTCTACGCCCGGCAGTTCGGTTGGGATCGCCAGGTTAAACATCGGCAAAGTGAAGGTTTCTGCATTATCCAGTGAACCGTTGAGGATGGCGTCGATAATAGCGCGGGTATCTTTAATCGAGATACGTTTGCCAGTGCCGTTCCAGCCAGTGTTAACCAGATACGCCTGCGCGCCCGCTGCCTGCATACGTTTTACCAGCACTTCTGCGTACTGAGTTGGGTGCAGCGACAGGAACGCCGCGCCGAAGCAGGCGGAGAAGGTTGGAGTCGGTTCGGTGATGCCACGCTCAGTCCCGGCCAGTTTGGCGGTGAAGCCAGAGAGGAAGTGGTACTGAGTTTGATCGGCCGTCAGACGAGAAACCGGTGGCAGCACACCAAAGGCGTCTGCGGTCAGGAAGATAACTTTCGTTGCGTGACCCGCTTTTGAAACCGGCTTAACGATGTTATCGATGTGATAGATCGGATAAGAAACGCGGGTGTTCTCGGTTTTTGAACCATCATCAAAGTCGATAGTGCCATCTTCACGCACGGTGACGTTTTCCAGCAACGCATCACGACGGATAGCGTTGTAGATTTCAGGTTCCGCTTCTTTCGACAGCTTGATGGTTTTCGCGTAGCAGCCGCCTTCGAAGTTAAACACACCGTCATCGTCCCAGCCGTGTTCGTCATCGCCAATCAGGCGACGTTTCGGGTCGGTGGAAAGGGTGGTTTTACCAGTACCGGAAAGGCCGAAGAACACCGCAACATCGCCTTTCTCACCAACGTTGGCGGAGCAGTGCATAGAAGCGATACCTTTCAGCGGCAGCAGGTAGTTCATCATCGAGAACATCCCTTTCTTCATTTCGCCGCCGTACCAGGTGCCGCCAATCAGCTGCATGCGCTCGGTCAGGTTAAACGCCACGAAGTTTTCGGAGTTCAGACCCTGTTCTTTCCACTGCGGGTTAGTGCACTTCGCGCCGTTCATAACGATAAAGTCTGGTTTGAAACCTGCCAGCTCTTCATCGCTCGGGCGAATAAACATGTTTTTGACAAAATGCGCCTGCCAGGCCACTTCGGTGATGAAACGGACGGAAAGACGAGTATCCGGGTTCGCACCACAGAAAGCGTCGACAACGAACAGACGTTTGCCGGAAAGCTGCCTGGTCACCAGGCCTTTCAGATGCTGCCAGGTTTCCGGAGAGAGAGGTTTGTTGTCGTTTTTACCTTTGCCTTTGTCTGCCCACCAGAAAGTATCGCGAGTGGTATCGTCACGGACGATATACTTATCTTTTGGTGAACGACCGGTGAAGATCCCGGTATCGACGGCAACGGCACCCAGATTAGTTAACACCCCGCGCTCATAACCTGTCAGGCTCGGATCGAGCTCTTCCTGATACAGCAGGTCGTAGCTTGGGTTGTAAACGATATCATGTACGTCACTGATACCATAAGCCTCGAGTTCTTGCGGGGTCAAACCATTGTTAACGCGCATTTCACTGCTCCTTAGCCAATATGTATTGCCTGAATAGTAAAGTCTTTTTGGGGGTGTTAACCGCGACAAGGCTCATAGATTTACGTATCTGGAGAAATTCATATTTGACAAAAAACTCCGTGATTCCTGTCACGAAACGGTTGCTATTATCGCAGAAATAGCATTTTAGGTGTGGAAAATGTTCTCAAAAGGTTAAATCTTGGTTTATATGGCGGGAATATTGTGAGTGGAATCGCATTCCTTAATGAAATTGATGCAAATTCAATCGGTAAAGTATCGATTCACCACGCTAACTTTTTTTGATTATTTTCTGAAAAAAGCAAAATACTACTGCCCGGATGCGATAATTAACCCACCTTTTGATTCTGGATAACCAACATGGATAACGTTGAACTTTCACCGGCAACACGCTGGGGGATGATTGCTACCGGATTACTTCAGGGGCTGGTTTGCTACCTGTTGATCGCCTGGCTTGCCGGAAAAAATCACAGTTGGATTGTTTATGGCGTGCCTGCGACCGTTGCGTTTTCATCCGTTTTACTCTTCTCCGTGATCTCTTTTAAACAGAAGCGCCTTTGGGGATGGCTGGCGCTGGTGTTTATTGCCACGCTGGGGATGAGCGGCTGGTTGAAGTGGCAAACTGATGGCATGAACCCCTGGAGAGCTGAAAAGGCGATTTGGGATTTTGGCTGCTATCTGCTGTTGATGGCAATGTTGTTGCTACCGTGGATACAACAAAGCCTTCGCATCCGCAATGACAGTAGCCGCTATCGCTATTTTTACCAGTCAGTATGGCATAACGTACTTATATTACTGGTGATTTTTCTCGCCAATGGCTTGACGTGGCTGGTGCTTTTACTGTGGAGTGAGTTGTTTAAACTTGTTGGCATCACGTTTTTCAATACGCTCTTTTTTGCAACCGACTGGTTTATTTATCTCACGTTAGGTCTGGTTACCGCGCTGGCGGTGATCCTCGCGCGAACACAGTCACGTTTAATCGACTCTATTCAAAAGTTGTTCACGTTAATCGCCACGGGGTTGCTGCCGTTAGTATCATTGCTAACCCTGATGTTTATCATCACTCTGCCGTTTACGGGCCTGAGCGCGATTTCTCGCCACATCTCCGCCGCCGGGTTGCTGTTAACGCTGGCCTTTTTGCAATTGATCTTAATGGCTATTGTCCGCGATCCGCAAAAAGCGTCACTTCCCTGGACAGGGCCGTTGCGTTGCCTGATTAAAACCGCTTTGCTGGTTGCTCCGCTGTATGTGTTCGTCGCCGCCTGGGCGTTATGGCTGCGGGTCGCTCAGTACGGCTGGACTGTCGACCGCTTGCAGGGCGTGCTGGCGGTGCTGGTGTTACTGGTGTGGTCGCTGGGGTATTTTGTCAGCATCGTCTGGCGTAAAGGGCAAAATCCCGTTGTTCTTCAGGGCAAAGTGAACCTTGCGGTTTCGTTATTGGTGTTGGTGATACTGGTGCTTCTTAATTCGCCGGTGCTGGACAGTATGCGCATTAGCGTGAACAGCCATATGGCGCGTTATCAGAGCGGCAAAAACACGTCAGACCAGGTAACTATCTACATGCTCGAGCAGAGCGGTCGCTATGGACGTGCTGCGCTTGAGTCGCTGAAAAGCGATGCCGGGTTTATGAAAGACCCGAAACGCGCGCGGGATCTGCTGATGGCGTTAGATGGAGAGCAACATCTTCAGCAACAGGTATCGGAAAAAGTATTAGCCGATAATGTGTTAATTGCCCCTGGTTCTGTTAAACCGGATGCGACATTCTGGTCGGCCTTAATCCAGGATCGCTATAACGTGATGACCTGTATTGAAAAAGACGCCTGCGTCCTGGTCGAGCAAGATCTGAATAGTGATGGTCAGGCGGAGCGGATCCTGTTTGCTTTTAATGATGACAGAGTCATTGTCTATGGCTTTGACTCAGACAGAAAAGAATGGGACGCGCTTGATATGAGTTTACTTCCGAACGAAATAACGAAAGAAAAATTACTCACAGCTGCGAAGGATGGAAAACTGGGGACGAAGCCTAAAGCGTGGCGCGATCTGACGGTAGATGGTGAAACGCTGGAAATAAACTTAAGTAAGTGACAACGCTTTTATCGGATACGACGCTGTATCTGACCAACAATAATTTGCGATTTATTTCATAGGCCTGGTAAGCGCAGCACATCAGGCCATTACGTCGTAAAATCCGGCAGAGCCCTCTCTGCCGGACATACTCATTAATGAACTTGCGGATCTGCCGGAGACGCGTTGTTGCGGATTTCAGCAATATCCATCGCATTGAACAGATAGTGGTTACCGCAGTAATCACAATGCATGTCAATTTCGCCATCTTCCGCCAGGATGCTATCGACTTCTTCATCAGGCAGCGTTTTCAGCGCGTCGGCGCAACGTTCACGCGAGCAGGTGCATTTGAACTCCACATCCTGCGGATCGTAAACCGTCACCTCTTCTTCGTGATACAAACGCCACAACACTTCGTTTGCCGGTAAGGTCAGCAGTTCTTCGGTTTTGATGGTTTCGGTTAGCGTCGCCAGGTGGTCAAAGTCGTCCTGCTGGGCATTTTGCGCAGGCATTACCTGCAACAACATACCGCCTGCAGCCGGTTTGCCGTCTACGTCGCCGGTGCGAATAAACAGGCGCGTCGGCAGCTGTTCAGAACGCATAAAGTAATCTTCCAGGCAGGCCGCCAGGGTATCACCTTCCAGACCAACCACGCCCTGATAGCGTTCGCCTTCGCTCGGGGTAATGGTGATCACCACGTAACCATTGCCGACCAGCGTTTTCAGGTCGGCATTTTCTGGAATTTCGCCCTGCACGCGCGCCACACCGCGCATTTGCTGGTTATTGTTACCGTTAATAACCGCCAGATTCATCGGACCGTCGCCTTGCAGCTGTACGGTGATATCACCATCAAACTTCAGCGTAGCGGTTAACAGGCTGGTCGCAACCAGCAGTTCTGCCAGCACGTTTTTAACGGGCTGCGGATAATCGTGATTCTCAAGGATCTGTTGCAGGGTTTCCGAAACGGTTACCAGTTCGCCGCGCACGGCAAAGTTTTCAAACAGATAGCGATGTAATTGGTCATGTTGCGGCATAATCATCTCTCTTGCAGGTGACAGTTATTCACTGTCGCCGTGTTTAAATCGTAACAGGTCGCGGCGCTCTTTTTTGTCCGGGCGTCGGTCCGGGTGCGGCATGGTTAAGGCATTAAGTTTACGTGCCAGCGCCATTTTTTCGCGTTTCTCTACACTTTCCGCAGTCTCTTCATACAGCAAGGCTGCCTCGCTGGCGGGGCGACGCTGTTCAGTAATCGCCTTTACAATCACCGTGCGTTCGTCATTTCCCTGGCGCAGAGTGAGCGTGGCATTCAGCTCGACGATTTTGCTCGGCTTGCTGCGCTGCCCGTTGTAATGCACCTTACCGCCTTCAATCATTTCACGGGCCAGCGCGCGGGTTTTATAAAAACGGGCAGCCCATAGCCATTTATCCAGTCGAACCTCAACAGCAGGTTTTTCTTTCATGGCGTCTCCTTCACATTAGCGAGGGGATCAGGCGGCGGTAGTCATTCAGTGACGGATGGCGTTGATACTGTTTCTCGGCAATCCCGGAATCAGGATTAGTCACGCCGAGGCAGTAACGAATACCAAATTGCGCGGCAGCATCGAGAATCGCTTCGCTGTCATCAATAAACAGCGTTCTTTCAGCTTTCAGACCCGTAGCTTCGGCCACCGCATGCCATAACCGCTGATCCTCTTTCGGATAACCAAATGTGTGGGTGGAAAGTAATAAATCAAGGTGTGCGTCCAGACCGGTATGCTCAAGTTTTACCGCCAGGTTGTGCGGATGCGCATTGGTGAGCAAAATTCGCTGCTTACCGCTGGCTTTCAGTGCCTCAAGAAACGGAATGGTATCTTCACGCAGTACGGCACGCGGTCCCATCTCGGTGGTCATCGCACAGATATCCAGACCCAGTTGCTCACTCCAGTAATCAAGACAGTACCAGTTTAGCGTATGCTGTACGTCGTGATATTGCTGGCGCATATATTCCATCGCTTCCTGTGGCGTAACCCCGTTTTTCGCGCCCCATGTTTCAGGCACCAGCTTTTGCCAGAAATAGTTATCGAAGGCGAGGTCGAGCAATGTGCCGTCCATATCCAGCAGAACGGTATCTACGTCCTGCCAGGCAATGTTGATATGCATGAGGGAAATCTCCAGAGTGAAGCAATTTGCGCGACAGGGTAGCATAACCTGCCGCGCAAACGTGTTATTCGATAAGGCTTTCTGAAGGGGTGATCAGTTGCGGGTTCAGGCAGCTTTCATAATAGGCCTGAATCTCCATCATGCGAGTGCGATGACGCTGGTAACGACGCCAGGCCTGTACGCCATTGTAAATGGCGCTACCCAGCATCGTCAGTAGCAGCAATGTGGTGCTGAGATAGCGCCACAGGCCGGAACGATCCGGGATCGGATGAAGGCCAATATGCTGCGTACCATTGGCGTCAGTGAAGATTTTTGTGACGATACCTTCGGCGTTAAACGGCGTATGCATCAGCATTTGTGCCAGTTTCTGGAAAGCGTTCCACTGTTCTTGCGGCGGGTAGTCGTAAAGTGATGCCGAAGGCCAGGGCTGATCAACAAAATCGCTGCCTTCGTCGCTGACAATCAGGAATCCGCCGGGGGCCGGACTGTTTAGTGATTGTGCCGCTCGCGCCGTTTCATGCGTGATAAACGGCGCGGTGGAGGTTGCCACCAGGTTATCCAGCGATTCCGCACTCACCGGGCGTAATAACACATTCACGCCATCGAGCTTCCCGGCGTTGGCGCGTTTTACCAGCGCGTCCCAGTCTTTACTGTTGCCGAGATTGACCAGCGCATTTTTCAGTCGCACACAGTCATCTTTGGCAGAACATAAATCCGCTGTCTTCAGTACAATGTCGCCAAAATCATCAAGCAATACCATGCCGGATTTTTGAATCGCTGAACGTAATGAGGCACTGACGCGAGATTCATCTTCCGGTTTAGGGTGCAGCTGGCGATTAACTGCTTCAGTCAATGCCGTCGCTTTGTTGACCAGTTCAGATTCTGGTAATGGTAATGAGCGGGCGTCATTCCAGATGATCTGCGAGCAGTCAAACGGTAAAAAAGGTGAATTGGTTTTCGCGCTCCAGGTTCCGGAAGTGCGAATATTACACATTCCCGTACCGCTAATACGCAATGTATCGCCTACCCGCACGCCAGCGTCAGCCAGTTGTTTTACGCTGGTGGCTTCAATGGTCTGCGCGCCTTTCATCCATGAGAGAGTGAATTTCAGCGGCATATCCAGCGGGATCCAGAATAACAGCATAAACAGCACCAGCAGCGAGCCCGCAGCGATAATCGTACTGCGCAGCCAGTGCTGTAACGGAAAGTTTTTTACTTCATCATGCAGCGAAAGATATCGCCCCTGACGCACTACGTGGCGGTCGAGATAGATATCAATATCGGTTTGTTGACCGAGATCCTGAGCAATGTATGGCTGCCAGTGTGCGGGATAGACCAGGTCGATAATACCGAGTGAAATATTGTTGATCTGTTCCTGATCGTTTTCGCCAAACAATCCCCAACGACGGGGTGTACCGCGCAGACAATGAATTTCTCGCAGGGAGGATTTTGCCGGGGGCGCGAATAGCCCCCACAGACCTGCGCCCAGCAGCAGTAATGCGCCGCCTGCCAGCCACGGAACAAATACATCCGGGGTAATCAGGCAGAAAAAGAACATCAGGAAGGAGGCGACGATCAGCAACGCTTCACGCAGCCCGCGCGGACGACTCAGCGCATATTCTTCATGCGTTTCTTTGCGAATATTGAGTAGCTCGATTTGCTCACTCTCTTCCCCGCGAATCGACGCCTGCGTGGACGGAACAGGTTGCAAGGCATAGCCGCGCGTTTCCTGCATGTACTCCTGCAGCGTATGACCGTTGAGTGAAATAACCAGCGGCAGCGAATCGGTATAAATCAGTTCAACGGTATTCTCATCGTTGATGTATTGTTCCCAGAAAGGGGGCAGGTGGACTTCTACCGAATCGAGGTAGTAACGCCATTTATTCGGATCGTCGGTAGAGATGCCGTAACGCGTGATAGCGTGTGTCAGCATCATGACGTTGTTGCTTTCGGCATTCAGCGCCAGAGAGATCGGTGCCGCGCTAGCTCCCGTTGGGCCAGGCACCTGTAATACCTGCGTCAGGCTCTCAAGATAATTTTCAACGGCGCTACGTTCTTCAGGTGTGAGTTTACGCGTTTGCGCATCCGCGAAGGCGTTGGTCCAGGGCAGCTGACGCCGTCTGGATCGCACTTTTATCAGCCATCCCGCAAGTAGTGAGCAGGCCAGCAAAGCAGCTAAAAAAATCACAATGGTGCTCATGCTTTCCCCATCTTACTTAGTCTGTCAGGCGTGGTCAGTCGCACCAGACACAATACATGATTCTGCGGTTGGCTATCGGCAAGCGTGGAGTTTAACTTGAGCATCATTAAGCACATCACAGTAACCGCTGATCATAGCAAACCCTCTGAAGGCGGAATATCAGCAAATTCCTGGAGTTATTTCAACCTATTGACTTTTAATTTGATTTGAGGACGATTATTTATTAAGTTACATAAATGTAAATAACATGCAATTCACATTGCCGAAAGCGTGTCCGATATCGCACAATAACCGCTGATTTCACAGCATAGATCCCACGATGAGCAAATCATTACAAAAACCCACCATTCTGAATGTTGAAACTGTAGCCCGTTCCCGACTGTTTACCGTCGAGAGCGTGGATCTGGAGTTCAGCAATGGCGTGCGGCGTGTTTATGAACGAATGCGTCCAACCAACCGGGAAGCAGTGATGATTGTGCCGATTGTGGACGATCACCTGATCCTGATCCGCGAATACGCAGTGGGAACTGAATCCTACGAATTAGGTTTTTCGAAAGGTTTAATTGATCCGGGTGAAAGCGTCTACGAAGCCGCTAACCGCGAGCTAAAAGAAGAGGTTGGATTTGGTGCGAACGATCTGACTTTTTTGAAGAAGCTCAGCATGGCACCGTCTTATTTTTCCAGCAAAATGAATATCGTGGTAGCGCAAGATCTCTACCCGGAATCGCTGGAAGGCGATGAGCCAGAGCCGCTACCACAGGTGCGCTGGCCGCTGGCGCATATGATGGATTTGCTGGAAGACCCTGACTTCAACGAAGCGCGTAATGTCAGCGCGCTGTTCCTCGTGCGTGAATGGTTGAAAGGGCAGGGGCGAGTGTAAATGCGTAAAGTTCGCCTGATGCATAATGCTTATCAGGCTTACGAAGTTTCTGCAATATATTGATTTTTCTAGATGTTGCTAGACGGGTAAAGTGTTCACGCCGTATCCGGTATAAACAAAGTGCACTTTGTCAGCAAACTGAAAAAGGCGCCGAAGCGCCTTTTTAATCAGAACAATTCCTGTGCTTCGCCATTATCGATAATGGTCGTACCCACCTCGTGCACCGCTTGTTGTGTCGGCTGCGTACCTTCGATGAAATACTCTTCGCGGCTGTTGCCACCATTAGCTAACTGCCCGGTGCTGCGATCGATTTTCACCGTCACAATACCTGGCGGCGGCGTCAGCGGCTGCTCCGGCACACCTTCAAGAACGGCTTTCATATAAGCGTCCCATGCAGGCTGGGCGCTCTTGGCACCGCCTTCGTAACCTGATATCTGATCTTTAATCGCTCCGGAAGCCGTTGTATGACCGAGATTACGACGGTGATCATCAAAGCCAATCCAGACCGAGGTCACAACGCCCGGACCGTAACCCGAGAACCACGCATCTTTCGAACTGTTAGTGGTACCGGTTTTCCCGCCGATATCGCGACGCTGCAAATCACGACCTGCACGCCAGCCGGTACCCTGCCAGCCTGGCTCACCAAAGATATTGGTGTTCAAAGCACTCTTAATCAGGAATGCCAGCGGAGTGTTGATGACGTGCGGTGCGTACTCCTGCGCGCCAGTCTTCGCCACTAACGCCTGATTTGCCTGCTCCAGCTGCGGCATTGGTACAGAAACATTCTGCTGCTCGCGGGAGATAGCGACATCTTCAACATCGTTATTTTCCAGCACGTTCGATTTCTGCGTATCACCGTAAATCACTGGAATATCGCATTCCGGGCAGGCTACTTTCGGTTTCGCTTCGAAAATCACGCCGCCCTGATCGTTTTCAATTTTGCTGATAAACCACGGGTCCACCAGGAAGCCACCGTTCGCCATGACCGCGTAGCCGCGCGCCACCTGCATTGGGGTGAAGGACGCTGAACCCAGCGCCAGCGATTCGGTGTGGACAATGTTTTGCGCCGGGAAGCCGAAGCGTTGCAGATATTCTGCAGCGTAGTCGACGCCCATCGCCCGCATTGCGCGTACCATCACCACGTTTTTCGACTGACCCAGCCCCTGACGTAAGCGAATTGGACCAGCATACTGCGGTGGTGAGTTCTTCGGCTGCCAGTCAGAACCGGCACCTGCATCCCAGCGAGAAATTGGCACATCGTTCAACATACTTGCCAGCGTCAGACCTTTATCCATCGCCGCGGTGTAGAGGAACGGTTTGATGTTGGAACCCACCTGACGCAGTGCCTGGGTGGCGCGGTTAAACTTGCTCTGATTGAAATCAAAGCCACCGACCAGCGCCATAACGGCACCGTTTTGCGGATTGATCGACACCAGCGCCGAGTTCACTTCCGGCACTTGTGCCAGCCACCATGCATCGCCAACCTGACGAACCCAGATTTGCTGACCCGTTTGCAGAACATCGGTCACTTTACGCGGCGTCGGTCCTTGCTGAGTATCCGAACGGTAAGGACGCGCCCAGCGAACGCCTTCCATACTCAATGCGACGGTCGACCCGTCCGCCAGCATCGCCGTCGCTTGCTGAGGATTGGCGCTGGTGACTGCGGCAGGCAGCAGCGGACCATAGGTTGGCAGCGCCTTCAGCGTATCGGTAATCTTGTTGTTATCCCACGCCGACTCGCCCACTTTCCACAGCACATTTGCCGGGCCGCGATAGCCGTGGCGCATGTCGTAGTCCAGCACGTTATTACGTACCGCCTGCTGTGCGGCCTGCTGCACTTTGCGGGTGATGGTGGTGTAAATGCGATAACCGTCTTCATAGGCACTTTCGCCATAACGGTTATACATCTCCTGGCGCACCATTTCGCTCAGGTACGGCGCAGAGAAAGCAATCTCCGGCGCGTGATAGTTAGCGTTAATCGCCTCAGTGCGTGTCTGATCGAACTGTTGTTGGGTGATATACCCTTCATCCAGCATCCGCGACAGTACGACGTTACGCCGCGCGACGGCACGATCCATTGAGTAGAGCGGATTAAAGGTGGAAGGCGCTTTCGGCAGCCCGGCGATCACAGCCATTTCGTTCAGCGTCAGTTGGTCGACCGTTTTACCGAAATAGACTTGTGCCGCAGCACCGACACCATAGGCGCGGTAACCGAGGTAAATCTTGTTCAGATAAAGCTCGAGGATCTCGTCTTTCGTCAGCAACTGTTCAATGCGAATCGCGAGGAAGACTTCCTTAATCTTACGCATCAGCGTGCGTTCTGGACTGAGGAAGAAATTTCTCGCCAGCTGCTGGGTAATGGTACTCGCCCCTTGTGACGCGTGGCCGGAGAACAGCGCCACACTTGCCGCACGGAAGATCCCCACCGGGTCAACGCCGTGATGCTCGTAGAAGCGGCTGTCTTCCGTCGCGATAAAGGCTTTCACCATCTCCGGTGGGATTTGATCCAACGTAACCGGAATACGACGTTTCTCACCGTATTGAGCAATCAGCTCGCCATCGGCGCTGTAAATCTGCATCGGAATTTGCAGGCGAACATCTTTTAATGTCGCCACATCCGGCAGTTGTGGCTCGATGTAGCGGTATAGGCCATAAATCGAGCCTGCTCCCAGCAGAATGCAACAGACTGCAAGGATCAAAAAATACTTTACGAACTTCACTGGAAATTTCCCATTTAGTTTCATTTGGGCAGTTTATAAACAAACGCGCGGTAGTATAAAGGCAAGCCAGACGCATTGATATACCCGTCAGAGTGACGGGTGATAAGGAGATCATCACAATGGCATTTAAGATCTGGCAAATTGGTTTGCATTTACAACAGCAAGAAGCGGTAGCGGTTGCGATCGTGCGGGGAGCAAAAGAATGCTTTTTGCAACGCTGGTGGCGGTTGCCGCTGGAGAACGACATTATCAAAGATGGGCGGATTGTTGATGCGCAGCAGCTGGCTAAAACGTTGTTACCGTGGAGTCGCGAACTGCCGCAGCGTCATCACATTATGTTGGCGTTTCCCGCCAGTCGCACATTACAGCGGTCATTTCCGCGCCCGTCGATGTCCCTTGGTGAGCGGGAGCAAACGGCCTGGCTGTCAGGGACGATGGCCCGCGAGCTGGATATGGATCCGGACTCCCTGCGCTTCGATTACAGCGAAGACTCACTCAGCCCCGCCTATAACGTGACTGCCGCGCAAAGCAAAGAGCTGGCAACGCTACTTACTCTGGCAGAAAGGTTGCGTGTTCATGTGAGCGCGATCACCCCGGATGCCAGTGCATTACAGCAATTCCTGCCTTTTTTACCTTCTCATCAGCAATGTCTGGCCTGGCGTGATAACGAACAGTGGCTGTGGGCGACACGCTGTCGCTGGGGGCGCAAACTGGCGGTGGGGATGACTAGCGCGAAGGAGCTGGCGGCAGCGTTATCCGTTGATCCCGAAAGCGTCGCGATATGTGGCGAAGGGGGATTTGATCCCTGGGAGGCCGTTTCTGTTCGTCAGCCGCCGCTACCGCCGCCAGGTGGAGACTTTGCCATCGCGCTGGGGCTGGCGCTTGGGAAGGCGTACTGATGAACCCGCCAATTAATTTTTTGCCCTGGCGACAGCAACGCCGGACCGCTTTTCTGCGTTTCTGGTTGCTGATGTTCGTTGCGCCTCTGCTGCTGGCCGTCGGGATAACGCTAATACTGCGTCTGACAGGCAGCGCCGAAGCGCGCATAGACGCAGTTTTGCTTCAGGCGGAACAACAACTCGCCCGCAGCTTACAGATAACGAAGCCACGTTTGCTGGAGCAACAGCAGTTACGCGAACAGCGTTCGCAACGGCAGCGCCAGCGACAATTTACCCGCGACTGGCAATCTGCGCTGGAAGCACTGGCGGCGCTTTTACCCGAGCACGCCTGGCTGACAACGATAAGCTGGCAGCAGGGAACGCTGGAGATCAAGGGGCTGACAACAAGCATTACCGCGTTAAACGCACTAGAAACGTCACTCCGCCAGGATGCGTCTTTTCATCTCAATCAGCGGGGAGCCACGCAGCAGGATGCGCAGGGACGCTGGCAATTTGAGTATCAGTTAACAAGGAAGGTTAGCGATGAACATGTTCTTTGACTGGTGGTTCGCCACATCACCCCGCCTCCGCCAGCTTTGCTGGGCAGTCTGGTTGCTGATGTTAGTTACGCTCATTTTTCTATCATCGACACACCATGAAGAGCGCGACGCATTAATTCGACTACGGGCAAGTCATCACCAGCAGTGGGCCGCACTGTATCGCCTGGTAGACACCACTCCCTTCAGCGAGGAAAAAACGCTGCCCTTTTCGCCACTGGATTTTCAGTTATCCGGCGCGCAACTGGTTTCCTGGCATCCATCCGCGCAGGGAGGCGAGTTGGCGTTGAAAACGCTGTGGGAAGCAGTGCCGTCGGCATTTACACGGCTGGCAGAGCGCAACGTCAGCGTGAGCCGTTTTTCGTTAAGCGTGGAAGGTGATGATCTTTTGTTCACGCTACAACTGGAGACGCCGCATGAGGGTTAAACGCTGGTTGTTGGCAGGTATTGCATTGTGCCTTTTAACCGGTATGCGTGACCCTTTTAAACCGCCGGAAGATCTATGCCGGATTAGCGAACTTAGCCAGTGGCGCTATCAGGGGATGGTAGGGCGAGGCGAGCGCATCATCGGTGTAATAAAAGACGGGCAAAAGAAATGGCGACGGGTGCAGCAAAACGATGTGCTGGAAAACGGCTGGACAATTTTACAGCTGACGCCAGACGTACTAACGCTGGGTACCGGGACAAACTGCGAACCGCCACAATGGTTGTGGCAACGGCAAGGAGATACAAATGAAGCAATGGATAGCCGCACTACTGTTGATGCTGATACCCGGCGTACAGGCGGCAAAGCCGCAAAAAGTGACGCTGATGGTGGATGACGTTCCGGTAGCTCAGGTGTTGCAGGCGCTGGCTGAACAGGAGAAGTTGAACCTGGTCGTGTCGCCAGACGTCAGCGGTACGGTGTCGTTACATCTAACAGATGTTCCCTGGAAGCAGGCACTACAAACTGTAGTGAAAAGCGCCGGACTGATAACGCGGCAGGAAGGCAACATTCTCTCAGTGCATTCCATTGCCTGGCAGAATAACAATATCGCCCGCCAGGAGGCGGAGCAGGCGCGGGCGCAGGCAAATCTGCCGCTGGAAAATCGCAGTATAACCCTGCAATACGCCGACGCGGGAGAACTGGCGAAAGCGGGGGAGAAGCTACTGAGTGCCAAAGGGAGTATGACCGTCGATAAACGCACCAATCGTCTTTTGCTACGAGATACCAAAACGGCGTTAAGCGCGCTTGAACAGTGGGTAGCGCAAATGGATCTGCCGGTCGGGCAGGTTGAGCTGTCGGCGCATATTGTCACCATTAATGAAAAAAGTTTGCGTGAGTTAGGCGTGAAATGGACGCTGGCCGATGCGCAACACGCTGGTGGCGTTGGGCAAGTCACCACGCTTGGTAGCGACCTCTCCGTAGCGACGGCGACAACGCATGTCGGTTTTAACATTGGGCGCATCAACGGACGCTTGCTGGATCTTGAGCTTTCCGCGCTCGAACAAAAACAGCAGCTGGATATTATCGCCAGTCCGCGTCTGCTGGCCTCACATCTTCAGCCTGCCAGCATTAAACAGGGGAGCGAAATTCCATATCAGGTTTCCAGCGGGGAAAGTGGCGCGACGTCGGTGGAATTTAAAGAGGCCGTCCTGGGGATGGAGGTCACGCCCACGGTGTTACAAAAAGGTCGCATCCGGCTGAAATTACACATCAGCCAGAACGTTCCAGGGCAGGTGCTACAGCAGGCCGATGGCGAAGTGCTGGCGATTGATAAGCAGGAGATCGAAACGCAGGTCGAGGTCAAAAGCGGAGAAACGTTGGCGCTGGGCGGCATTTTTACCCGTAAAAATAAATCGGGTCAGGATAGCGTACCGTTGCTTGGCGACATTCCCTGGTTCGGGCAATTATTTCGTCATGACGGAAAAGAAGATGAACGACGCGAGTTAGTGGTGTTTATCACGCCACGACTGGTTTCCAGTGAGTAAACAGCCGTAAAAGCGGTAATGTTTTTATGCTGAACGTGTTTCATCTATTTGACGCGCGCAGGTATTTAGCATACAAGGAGTACCGATTTGAGAGTTGGTGCTCTTCGCTGCCTGCGTTCCATGATGATGATTTATCATTCAGGCGGCATTTTGCTGTCTTTTTTACGCTAATCTTACCCGGTGATTTATCGCCAGAGCGGTGGTAGCAAGGCAGCGCGCTTGCAGCGACCAGATATGCAGAGGGATGGGTGATTTATTCAGTTGCCAAACCCGCTGGAGTATTGAGATAATTTTCAGTCTGACTCTCGCAATATCTTATGAGGTTTCAGTTCATGTCCTGCGGCGCTCTCTGAGCGAAGCGGGTTTATCATTAACGAATAGTCTTAGTAGTACCGAAAAAATGGCAGAGAAACGCAATATCTTTCTGGTTGGGCCTATGGGTGCCGGAAAAAGCACTATTGGGCGCCAGTTAGCTCAACAACTCAATATGGAATTTTACGATTCCGATCAAGAGATTGAGAAACGAACCGGAGCTGATGTGGGCTGGGTTTTCGATTTAGAAGGCGAAGAAGGCTTCCGCGATCGCGAAGAAAAGGTCATCAATGAGTTGACCGAGAAACAGGGTATTGTGCTGGCTACTGGCGGCGGCTCTGTGAAATCCCGTGAAACGCGTAACCGTCTTTCCGCTCGTGGCGTTGTCGTTTATCTTGAAACGACTATCGAAAAGCAACTTGCACGCACGCAGCGTGATAAAAAACGCCCGTTGCTGCACGTTGAAACACCGCCGCGTGAAGTTCTGGAAGCGTTGGCCAATGAACGCAATCCGCTGTATGAAGAGATTGCCGACGTGACCATTCGTACTGATGATCAAAGCGCTAAAGTGGTTGCAAACCAGATTATTCACATGCTGGAAAGCAACTAATTCTGGCTTTATATACACTCGTCTGCGGGTACAGTAATTAAGGTGGATGTCGCGTTATGGAGAGGATTGTCGTTACTCTCGGGGAACGTAGTTACCCAATTACCATCGCATCTGGTTTGTTTAATGAACCAGCTTCATTCTTACCGCTGAAATCGGGCGAGCAGGTCATGTTGGTCACCAACGAAACCCTGGCTCCTCTGTATCTCGATAAGGTCCGCGGCGTACTTGAACAGGCGGGTGTTAACGTCGATAGCGTTATCCTCCCTGACGGCGAGCAGTATAAAAGCCTGGCTGTACTCGATACCGTCTTTACGGCGTTGTTACAAAAGCCGCATGGTCGCGATACTACGCTGGTGGCGCTTGGCGGCGGCGTAGTGGGCGATCTGACCGGCTTCGCGGCGGCGAGTTATCAGCGCGGTGTTCGTTTCATTCAAGTCCCGACGACGTTACTGTCGCAGGTCGATTCCTCCGTTGGCGGCAAAACTGCGGTCAACCATCCCCTCGGTAAAAACATGATTGGCGCGTTCTACCAGCCTGCTTCAGTGGTGGTGGATCTCGACTGTCTGAAAACGCTTCCCCCGCGTGAGTTAGCGTCGGGGCTGGCAGAAGTCATCAAATACGGCATTATTCTTGACGGTGCGTTTTTTAACTGGCTGGAAGAGAATCTGGATGCGTTGTTGCGTCTGGACGGTCCGGCAATGGCGTACTGTATTCGCCGTTGTTGTGAACTGAAGGCAGAAGTTGTCGCCGCCGACGAGCGCGAAACCGGGTTACGTGCTTTACTGAATCTGGGACACACCTTTGGTCATGCCATTGAAGCTGAAATGGGGTATGGCAATTGGTTACATGGTGAAGCGGTCGCTGCGGGTATGGTGATGGCGGCGCGGACGTCGGAACGTCTCGGGCAGTTTAGTTCTGCCGAAACGCAGCGTATTATAACCCTGCTCAAGCGGGCTGGGTTACCGGTCAATGGGCCGCGCGAAATGTCCGCGCAGGCGTATTTACCGCATATGCTGCGTGACAAGAAAGTCCTTGCGGGAGAGATACGCTTAATTCTTCCGTTGGCAATTGGTAAGAGTGAAGTTCGCAGCGGCGTTTCGCACGAGCTTGTTCTTAACGCCATTGCCGATTGTCAATCAGCGTAACAACAAGAAAGGTCAGGCCGCTTATCAAGCGGTCTATTAGCTTCAGGTTAATTGCAACGTGGTAAGCATTAACCTTTTAGTGGGGTGTTAAATGGATGAATTCAAACCAGAAGACGAGCTGAAACCCGATCCCAGCGATCGTCGTACTGGTCGTTCTCGTCAATCTTCTGAACGTTCTGAGCGTACTGAACGTGGCGAACCGCAGATCAATTTTGATGATATTGAACTTGATGACACTGACGATCGCCGTCCGACTCGTGCGCAAAAAGAGCGCAATGAGGAACCGGAAATCGAAGAAGAAATTGACGAATCCGAAGATGAAACCGTGGATGAAGAGCGCGTAGAGCGTCGTCCGCGTAAGCGCAAAAAAGCAGCCAGTAAACCCGCTTCTCGTCAGTATATGATGATGGGCGTCGGCATTCTGGTTCTACTGCTGTTGATCATCGGTATCGGTTCTGCGCTAAAAGCCCCCTCGACCTCTTCCAGCGATCAAACCGCGTCTGGCGAGAAGAGTATTGATCTTGCAGGCAATGCGACCGATCAGGCGAATGGGGTGCAGCCAGCGCCGGGAACCACGTCTGCGGAAAATACTCAGCAGGATGTTTCTCTGCCACCGATCTCTTCTACGCCGACTCAAGGGCAAACCCCGGCGGCAACGGATGGTCAACAACGTGTTGAAGTGCAGGGTGACCTGAACAATGCGCTGACCCAGCCACAAAATCAGCAACAGTTGAACAATGTGGCGGTCAATTCTACATTGCCGACTGAACCAGCAACTGTCGCGCCAGTACGCAATGGCAATGCATCCCGTGAAACGGCGAAAACGCAAACTGCTGAACGTCCGGCCACTACGCGTCCAGCTCGTCAGCAGGCGGTGATTGAACCGAAAAAACCGCAAGCAACCGTGAAAACGGAACCGAAGTCGGTAGCACAGACGCCGAAGCGTACTGAACCAGCTGCTCCTGTGGCGAGCACGAAGGCACCGGCTGCGACTTCTGCGCCAGCACCAAAAGAGACGGCGACTACGGCTCCAGTACAGACGGCATCCCCGGCGCAAACCACGGCAACACCAGCCGCTGGAGGGAAGACCGCAGGTAATGTTGGTTCGTTGAAATCGGCACCGTCCAGCCATTACACTCTGCAGCTGAGCAGTTCCTCTAACTACGACAACCTGAACGGTTGGGCGAAGAAAGAGAATCTGAAAAACTACGTTGTCTATGAAACGACGCGTAATGGTCAGCCGTGGTATGTCCTGGTTTCTGGCGTGTACGCTTCGAAAGAAGAGGCGAAAAAAGCGGTATCTACATTGCCAGCAGATGTTCAGGCCAAAAACCCGTGGGCGAAACCGCTGCGTCAGGTACAGGCCGATCTGAAGTAATCAAGGTTATCTCCCGCAATGGGTTATCGTTGCGGGAGTTGCCTGAAGCGCTGGATGCTGTCGGAGCTTTCTCCACAGCCGGAGAAGGTGTAATTAGTTAGTCAGCATGAAGAAAAATCGCGCTTTTTTGAAGTGGGCAGGGGGCAAGTATCCCCTGCTTGATGATATTAAACGGCATTTGCCCAAGGGCGAATGTCTGGTTGAGCCTTTTGTAGGTGCCGGGTCGGTGTTTCTCAACACCGACTTTTCTCGTTATATCCTTGCCGATATCAATAGCGACCTGATCAGTCTCTATAACATTGTGAAAATGCGTACTGATGAGTACGTACAGGCCGCACGCGAGCTGTTTGTTCCCGAAACAAATTGCGCCGAGGTTTACTATCAGTTCCGCGAAGAGTTCAACAAAAGCCAGGATCCGTTCCGTCGGGCGGTACTGTTTTTATATTTGAACCGCTACGGTTACAACGGCCTGTGTCGTTACAATCTGCGCGGTGAGTTTAACGTGCCGTTTGGCCGCTACAAAAAACCCTATTTCCCGGAAGCAGAGTTGTATCACTTCGCTGAAAAAGCGCAGAATGCCTTTTTCTATTGTGAGTCTTACGCCGATAGCATGGCGCGCGCAGATGATGCATCCGTCGTCTATTGCGATCCGCCTTATGCACCGCTGTCTGCGACCGCCAACTTTACGGCGTATCACACAAACAGTTTTACGCTTGAACAACAAGCGCATCTGGCGGAGATCGCCGAAGGTCTGGTTGAGCGCCATATTCCAGTGCTGATCTCCAATCACGATACGATGTTAACGCGTGAGTGGTATCAGCGCGCAAAATTGCATGTCGTCAAAGTTCGACGCAGTATAAGCAGCAACGGCGGCACACGTAAAAAGGTGGACGAACTGCTGGCTTTGTACAAACCAGGAGTCGTTTCACCCGCGAAAAAATAATTCTCAAGGAGAAGCGGATGAAACAGTATTTGATTGCCCCCTCAATTCTGTCGGCTGATTTTGCCCGCCTGGGTGAAGATACCGCAAAAGCCCTGGCAGCTGGCGCTGATGTCGTGCATTTTGACGTCATGGATAACCACTATGTTCCCAATCTGACGATTGGACCAATGGTGCTGAAATCCTTGCGTAACTACGGCATTACCGCCCCTATCGACGTACATCTGATGGTGAAACCCGTCGATCGCATTGTGCCTGATTTCGCTGCCGCTGGTGCCAGCATCATTACCTTTCATCCAGAAGCCTCCGAGCATGTTGACCGCACGCTGCAACTGATTAAAGAAAATGGCTGTAAAGCGGGTCTGGTATTTAACCCGGCGACACCGCTGAGCTATCTGGATTACGTGATGGATAAGCTGGATGTGATCCTGCTGATGTCCGTCAACCCTGGTTTCGGCGGTCAGTCTTTCATTCCTCAAACACTGGATAAACTGCGCGAAGTACGTCGCCGTATCGACGAGTCTGGCTTTGACATTCGTCTGGAAGTGGACGGTGGCGTGAAGGTGAACAACATTGGCGAAATCGCTGCAGCGGGCGCGGATATGTTCGTTGCCGGTTCGGCAATCTTCGACCAGCCAGACTACAAAAAAGTCATTGATGAAATGCGCAGTGAACTGGCAAAGGTAAGTCATGAATAAGTTTGAAGATATTCGCGGCGTCGCTTTTGATCTTGATGGTACGCTGGTTGACAGTGCTCCTGGTCTTGCTGCTGCGGTAGATATGGCGCTGTATGCGCTGGAGTTGCCCGTCGCAGGTGAAGAACGCGTTATTACCTGGATTGGTAACGGCGCAGATGTTCTGATGGAGCGCGCATTGACCTGGGCGCGTCAGGAACGTGCGACCCTGCGTAAAACAATGGGCAAACCGCCCGTTGATGACGACATTCCGGCAGAAGAACAGGTACGTATTCTGCGTAAACTGTTCGATCGCTACTATGGCGAGGTTGCCGAAGAGGGGACGTTTTTGTTCCCGCACGTTGCCGATACGTTGGGCGCGTTGCAGGCTAAAGGCCTGCCGCTAGGCCTGGTCACCAACAAACCGACGCCGTTCGTTGCACCACTGCTCGAAGCCTTAGATATTGCCAAATACTTTAGCGTGGTTATCGGCGGCGATGATGTGCAAAACAAAAAACCGCATCCGGACCCGCTGTTACTGGTGGCTGAGCGGATGGGAATTGCTCCACAACAGATGCTGTTTGTTGGCGACTCACGCAATGATATTCAGGCGGCAAAAGCGGCAGGTTGCCCATCCGTTGGCTTAACCTACGGATATAACTACGGCGAGGCTATCGATCTCAGCCAGCCTGATGTAATTTATCAGTCTATAAATGACCTTCTGCCCGCATTAGGGCTTCCGCATAGCGAAAATCAGGAATCGAAAAATGACTAAGCCCATCGTTTTTAGTGGCGCACAGCCCTCAGGTGAATTGACCATTGGTAACTACATGGGTGCGCTGCGTCAGTGGGTAAACATGCAGGATGACTACCATTGCATTTACTGTATCGTTGACCAACACGCGATCACCGTGCGCCAGGATGCACAGAAGCTGCGTAAAGCGACGCTGGATACGCTGGCCTTGTATCTGGCTTGTGGTATCGATCCTGAGAAAAGCACCATTTTTGTTCAGTCCCACGTACCAGAACATGCGCAGTTAGGCTGGGCACTGAACTGCTATACCTACTTCGGCGAACTGAGCCGCATGACGCAGTTTAAAGATAAATCTGCGCGTTATGCCGAGAACATCAACGCTGGTCTGTTTGACTATCCGGTGCTGATGGCTGCGGACATTCTGCTGTATCAAACCAACCTGGTGCCGGTGGGGGAAGACCAGAAACAGCACCTGGAACTGAGCCGCGATATCGCTCAGCGTTTCAACGCGCTGTATGGCGATATCTTTAAGGTGCCGGAGCCGTTTATTCCGAAATCTGGCGCGCGCGTAATGTCGCTGCTGGAGCCGACCAAGAAGATGTCCAAGTCTGACGATAACCGCAATAACGTTATCGGCCTGCTGGAAGACCCGAAATCGGTAGTGAAGAAAATCAAACGCGCGGTCACTGACTCCGACGAGCCGCCGGTAGTTCGCTACGATGTGCAGAACAAAGCGGGCGTTTCCAACCTGTTGGATATCCTTTCTGCGGTAACGGGCCAGAGCATCCCGGAACTGGAAAAACAGTTCGAAGGCAAGATGTATGGTCATCTGAAAGGTGAAGTGGCTGATGCCGTTTCCGGTATGCTGACTGAATTGCAGGAACGCTATCACCGTTTCCGCAACGATGAAGCCTTCCTGCAACAGGTGATGAAAGATGGCGCAGAAAAAGCCAGTGTACACGCTTCCCGTACGCTGAAAGCGGTGTACGAAGCGATTGGTTTTGTGGCGAAGCCGTAATATCAAAACGCTCGGACGGTCCCCTCGCCCCTTTGGGGAGAGGGTTAGGGTGAGGGGAGCAGGCAAGCGCCAGTGGGAATTACCCTTTGCTCGCATTGTCGAATAAATCACTTCGTCATCACTCTGAAACCGGGGAAACCCGGTTTTTTTATCCTCATTTGCAATAATCCGAAAAAATGTGAAGCGCCTCGCCGTTTCCACATCTCACAGTTGCCACTTATCTTCATTTTAATGAGGATATAAACATTCATTTTATTGAAAATATATTATGCGTCGAACGTTTATCAAAAAAGAAGGCGTCGTTATCACGACGCTGGCCCGTTATTTGTTGGGTGAAAAATGCGGTAATAGGTTGAAAACCATAGATGAGCTGGCAACTGAATGCCGTTCATCGGTTGGCCTGACGCAGGCCGCGTTGAAAACGCTGGAATCAAGCGGAGCGATACGGATTGAACGCCGTGGGCGCAATGGCAGTTATCTGGTCGAGATGGATAACAAAGCATTGCTGAGTCATGTGGATATCAACAACGTGGTATGTGCGATGCCTTTGCCCTATACCCGCTTGTACGAAGGTTTAGCGAGCGGGCTGAAAGCTCAGTTTGATGGCATTCCTTTTTACTATGCGCATATGCGCGGCGCGGATATTCGCGTGGAGTGTTTACTTAACGGCGTGTATGACATGGCGGTGGTTTCCCGACTGGCGGCGGAAAGTTATCTCACGCAAAAAGGGTTATGCCTCGCGCTGGAGTTGGGGCCGCACACCTACGTTGGCGAGCACCAGTTGATTTGCCGTAAAGGCGAGTCCGCAAACGTGAAGCGCGTGGGGCTGGATAACCGTTCGGCGGATCAGAAAATCATGACCGATGTTTTTTTTGGCGGTAGTGATGTGGAACGAGTCGATCTCTCTTATCACGAGAGTTTACAACGCATTGTTAAAGGCGATGTCGATGCGGTGATCTGGAACGTGGTGGCGGAAAACGAACTGACCATGCTGGGATTAGAGGCGACGCCGCTCACAGACGATCCGCGATTTTTACAGGCCACCGAAGCCGTGGTCCTGACGCGAGTCGATGATTACCCAATGCAACAACTGCTGCGTGCCGTTGTAGATAAACACGCCCTGCTCGCCCATCAACAACGGGTAGTGAGTGGGGAACAGGAACCGAGTTATTAAACGAAAGGCATCTGATATGGAAACCAGACTCAACCTGCTTTGCGAGGCAGGCGTTATTGATAAGGACATCTGCAAAGGCATGATGCAGGTCGTCAACGTACTGGAAACAGAGTGCCATCTGCCGGTGCGCAGTGAGCAAGGAACGATGGCGATGACACATATGGCGAGTGCACTGATGCGCAGTCGCCGTGGTGAAGAAATAGAGCCGCTGGATAACGAATTGCTGGCAGAGCTGGCGCAATCCAGCCACTGGCAAGCCGTTGTGCAATTGCATCAGGTGTTGTTGAAGGAATTCGCACTGGAAGTTAACCCGTGTGAAGAAGGCTATTTGCTGGCCAACCTTTATGGATTATGGATGGCTGCTAACGAAGAGGTTTGAAGCTCCCGACAAATCCACGTCGCACAACCTAAATATTCAAAAAAATGAATATTTAATTCAAGGAACAGAAACGAGGCAACAAGATGTTTGTAGAAGCATTGAAACGCCAGAACCCGGCGCTGATTTCCGCCGCACTAAGTTTGTGGCAGCAGGGCAAGATCGCCCCGGACAGCTGGGTGATCGACGTGGATCAGGTACTGGAAAACGGTAAGCGACTGATTGAGACGGCGCGGCTTTACGGCATTGAACTGTATCTGATGACCAAGCAGTTTGGCCGTAACCCATGGCTGGCGGAAAAATTGCTGGCATTAGGTTACAGCGGCATTGTGGCGGTGGATTACAAAGAGGCGCGAGTCATGCGCCGCGCTGGTTTGTCGGTGGCGCATCAGGGGCATCTGGTACAAATCCCTTGTCATCAGGTTGCTGACGCCGTTGAACAGGGCACCGACGTCATCACCGTGTTTACTCTCGACAAAGCGCGGGAAGTTTCTGCGGCAGCGGTGAAGGCCGGACGTGTGCAGTTTGTGCTGCTCAAAGTTTATAGCGACGATGATTTTCTTTATCCGGGGCAGGAGAGCGGTTTTGTACAGCATTCGCTGCACGAGGTGGTTGCTGAAATTAAGAAACTGCCGGGGCTGCATTTGGCGGGACTAACCCATTTCCCTTGCCTGCTTTGGGATGAGGCTGCCGGGAAAGTTTTGCCGACACCGAATCTTCACACGCTGGTACAAGCACGGGATCAACTGGCGAAATCTGGTATTGCGATTGAGCAACTGAACGCGCCTTCAGCGACCAGCTGCACTTCGCTGCCATTGCTGGCGCAATACGGTGTGACTCATGCCGAACCCGGTCATGCGCTGACGGGCACTATTCCGGCAAACCAGCAGGGCGATCAGCCTGAACGTATCGCGATGCTCTGGTTAAGTGAAATCTCCCATTTTTTCCGTGGCGACAGCTACTGCTACGGCGGCGGTTACTACCGTCGTGGTCACGCGCAACATGCGCTGGTGTTTACGCCAGAAAATCAAAAGATTACTGAAACCAATCTCAAAACTGTGGATGACAGCAGTATCGACTACACCCTGCCGCTGGCAGGCGAGTTTCCGGTAAGCAGTGCAGTAGTGCTCTGTTTTCGCACGCAGATTTTTGTCACCCGCAGTGATGTGGTGCTGGTGTCTGGTATTCATCGTGGCGAACCGGAAATCGTCGGTCGTTATGACAGTCTTGGAAACTCTCTGGGGGCGTAATGGCGCGATTTGTGGTGTTAGTGATTGATAGCTTTGGCGTAGGGGCAATGAAAGATGTCACGCTGGTGCGCCCGCAGGATGCCGGGGCGAATACCTGTGGTCACATCCTGAGCCAGTTGCCGCATTTGCAGCTACCAACGCTGGAGAAGCTGGGGCTAATCAACACATTGGGTTATGCGCCAGGCGATATGCAGCCGTCAGACTCCGCAACCTGGGGCGTGGCAGAGCTGCAACATGAAGGTGGCGATACCTTTATGGGGCATCAGGAAATTTTAGGCACGCGCCCGTTACCGCCGCTGCGGATGCCTTTTCGCGATGTGATTGACCGTGTTGAGCAGGCATTAGTATCCGCCGGTTGGCAGGTGGAGCGCCGTGGCGATGATCTGCAATTTCTGTGGGTCAATCAGGCGGTTGCGATTGGCGATAATCTCGAGGCGGATTTAGGCCAGGTCTATAACATCACCGCCAATCTCTCTGTGATCTCTTTTGACGACGCAATCAAAATTGGTCGTATCGTGCGTGAGCAGGTACAGGTCGGTCGGGTCATTACATTTGGCGGCCTGTTAACCAACAGTCAGCGTATTCTCGATGCCGCAGAAAGCAAAGAAGGGCGCTTTATTGGTATTAATGCGCCGCGTTCTGGCGCTTATGACAACGGTTTCCAGGTCGTGCATATGGGCTACGGTGTTGATGAAAAAGTGCAGGTGCCGCAAAAACTGTATGAGGCGGGCGTGCCAACCGTGCTGGTGGGTAAGGTGGCAGATATCGTCAGCAATCCTTATGGCGTGAGCTGGCAAAACCTGGTGGATAGCCAGCGGATTATGGATATCACCCTCGACGAATTTAACACGCATCCGACGGCGTTTATTTGCACCAATATCCAGGAAACCGACCTCGCTGGTCATGCAGAAGACGTCGCACGTTATGCCGAACGTTTGCAGGTCGTTGACCGTAACCTTGCCCGGCTTGTTGAGGCGATGCAGCCAGATGACTGCCTGATCGTCATGGCGGATCACGGTAACGATCCGACCATTGGTCACAGCCACCATACCCGCGAAGTGGTGCCAGTGCTGGTTTATCAGCAAGGCCTGGCTGCTACTCAGCTAGGTGTTCGCACCACGCTTTCTGATGTGGGGGCTACCGTGTGTGAATTTTTCCGTGCGCCACCGCCACAAAATGGTCGCTCTTTTCTTTCCTCCCTCCGGTTTGCAGGAGACACCCTATGAGTTTTGATCCGACGGGTTACACCCTCGCCCATGAGCATCTGCATATTGATCTCTCCGGCTTTAAAAACAACGTGGACTGCCGCCTTGATCAGTATGCGTTCATTTGCCAGGAGATGAACGACCTGATGACCCGGGGCGTGCGTAATGTGATTGAGATGACCAACCGTTACATGGGGCGCAATGCGCAATTTATGCTTGATGTAATGCGCGAGACGGGGATCAACGTGGTGGCCTGTACCGGTTATTACCAGGACGCGTTTTTCCCGGAACATGTGGCGACCCGCAGCGTGCAGGAACTGGCGCAGGAGATGGTCGATGAAATTGAACAGGGTATCGATGGCACGGAGCTGAAAGCCGGGATCATCGCGGAGATCGGCACCAGCGAAGGAAAGATTACGCCGCTGGAAGAGAAGGTATTTATTGCCGCTGCGCTGGCGCATAACCAGACCGGACGCCCGATCTCCACGCATACGTCGTTCAGCACGATGGGGCTGGAGCAACTGGCGTTGCTACAAGCCCACGGGGTTGATCTTTCGCGCGTCACCGTTGGTCACTGCGATCTGAAAGACAACCTCGACAACATTTTGAAGATGATCGATCTCGGCGCGTACGTGCAGTTCGACACCATTGGTAAGAACAGTTACTACCCGGACGAAAAGCGTATTGCGATGCTTCATGCGCTACGTGACCGTGGGTTGCTGAACCGCGTCATGCTGTCGATGGATATTACGCGCCGCTCCCATTTAAAAGCCAATGGTGGTTATGGCTATGACTATTTATTGACCACCTTTATTCCGCAATTGCGCCAGTCAGGATTCAGTCAGGCCGATGTGGATGTGATGTTACGTGAAACTCCCTCTCAATTTTTCCAATAAGGACAGACTCATGAAAAAGATTGGCGTTGCAGGCTTACAGCGTGAGCAGATTAAAAAAACCATTGAAGCGACGGCTCCTGGCAGTTTTGAAGTTTTCATTCACAACGACATGGAAGCGGCAATGAAAGTGAAATCCGGGCAACTGGATTATTACATCGGCGCGTGTAATACCGGTGCGGGCGCGGCATTGTCGATTGCCATCGCGGTGATTGGCTATAACAAAAGTTGCACCATTGCCAAACCAGGCATTAAAGCGAAAGACGAGCATATCGCCAAAATGATCGCCGAAGGAAAAGTGGCGTTTGGCCTTTCCGTTGAGCACGTCGAACACGCGATTCCGATGTTGATTAACCATCTGAAATAAAAGGCACGACTATGGATCTGTATATTCAGATTATCGTGGTGGCGTGCCTGACGGGTATGACATCGCTTCTGGCGCATCGCTCGGCGGCTGTTTTTCATGACGGCATCCGCCCGATCCTGCCGCAACTGATTGAAGGCTATATGAACCGTCGCGAGGCGGGGAGTATCGCTTTTGGTCTGAGCATTGGTTTTGTGGCCTCGGTGGGGATCTCTTTTACCCTGAAAACCGGGCTGCTCAACGCATGGTTACTCTTTCTTCCTACCGATATCCTCGGCGTCCTGGCGATAAACAGCCTGATGGCGTTTGGTCTTGGCGCTATCTGGGGCGTGTTGATCCTTACTTGCCTGTTGCCAGTAAACCAGCTGCTGACCGCGCTGCCGGTGGATGTATTAGGTAGCCTGGGGGAATTAAGCTCGCCGGTGGTTTCAGCTTTTGCACTGTTCCCGCTGGTGGCGATTTTCTACCAGTTTGGCTGGAAGCAAAGTCTGATCGCCGCCGTGGTGGTACTGATGACCCGTGTGGTAGTCGTGCGCTATTTCCCACATCTTAACCCTGAATCCATCGAAATCTTTATTGGCATGGTGATGCTGCTGGGGATCGCGATAACTCACGACCTGCGTCATCGTGATGAAAATGATATTGATGCCAGCGGGCTTTCGGTGTTTGAAGAACGCACGTCGCGGATTATCAAAAACTTACCCTATATCGCCATCGTGGGAGCATTGATTGCCGCCGTTGCCAGCATGAAGATTTTCGCCGGCAGTGAAGTGTCGATCTTCACTCTGGAGAAAGCATATTCCGCAGGCGTAACGCCGGAACAATCGCAAACGCTGATTAATCAGGCGGCTCTGGCAGAATTTATGCGCGGACTGGGGTTTGTGCCGTTGATTGCCACCACCGCGTTAGCAACGGGTGTGTATGCAGTTGCGGGCTTTACCTTTGTTTATGCGGTGGGCTATCTCTCGCCGAATCCGATGGTTGCAGCGGTATTAGGTGCAGTGGTTATTTCGGCAGAAGTTTTATTGCTTCGTTCGATCGGCAAATGGCTGGGGCGCTATCCGTCGGTGCGTAATGCGTCGGATAACATCCGTAACGCCATGAATATGCTGATGGAAGTGGCGCTGCTGGTCGGTTCGATTTTCGCAGCAATTAAGATGGCGGGTTATACCGGATTCTCTATCGCGGTTGCCATTTACTTCCTCAACGAATCCCTGGGCCGTCCGGTACAGAAAATGGCGGCACCGGTCGTGGCAGTAATGATCACCGGTATTCTGCTGAATGTTCTTTACTGGCTTGGCCTGTTCGTTCCGGCTTAAGGAAGGCACCTATGAAGACGTTTCCTCTGCAAAGCCTGACGATTATTGAGGCGCAGCAAAAGCAGTTTGCGCTGGTGGATAGCATTTGTCGCCATTTCCCCGGCAGCGAGTTTCTTACTGGCGGTGATTTAGGCTTAACGCCAGGACTGAATCAACCGCGCGTTACCCAGCGTGTGGAACAGGTGCTGGCTGATGCATTTCACGCACAGGCTGCGGCGCTGGTGCAGGGCGCGGGGACTGGCGCGATTCGCGCCGGGCTGGCGGCTTTGCTCAAACCGGGGCAGCGTCTTCTGGTGCATGACGCGCCTGTTTACCCGACGACACGGGTTATTATTGAGCAGATGGGGCTGACGCTTATTACTGTTGATTTCAATGACCTGTCGGCACTGAAGCAGGTCGTCGACGAGCAACAACCGGATGCGGCGCTGGTGCAGCATACGCGCCAGCAGCCGCAGGACAGCTACGTGCTGGCAGATGTGCTGGCAACGTTGCGCGCGGCAGGTGTTCCAGCGTTAACCGATGACAACTATGCGGTGATGAAGGTGGCGCGAATCGGCTGTGAATGCGGCGCGAATGTCTCGACATTTTCCTGCTTCAAGCTATTTGGGCCAGAGGGTGTTGGTGCAGTGGTCGGCGATGCTGATGTTATCAACCGTATTCGCGCCACGCTTTACTCCGGCGGTAGCCAGATCCAGGGCGCACAGGCGCTGGAAGTATTGCGTGGTCTGGTGTTTGCGCCAGTGATGCACGCGGTGCAGGCAGGGGTATCTGAACGGTTGCTGGCTTTGCTTAACGGTGGTGCGGTGCCGGAAGTGAAAAGCGCGGTGATTGCTAATGCGCAGTCGAAGGTGTTGATTGTCGAGTTTCATCAGCCGATTGCCGCCAGAGTGCTGGAAGAGGCGCAAAAGCGCGGTGCCTTGCCTTACCCGGTGGGTGCAGAGTCGAAATATGAAATCCCGCCGCTCTTTTATCGCCTTTCCGGAACGTTTCGCCAGGCGAATCCACAATCAGAACATTGTGCGATTCGCATTAACCCGAATCGCAGCGGTGAAGAGACGGTGCTGCGGATTTTGCGTGAGAGTATTGCCAGTATTTAATCTTGTGAATGATGTTTTCGAAAAGAATGCAGAAACAAATACGCCCTCGGAAAATCCAGAGGGCGTCGGGCAATTAAACCGGTGTTAGCCGATTTCTGTCAGAGACTTACTGTGCAGTAGGACCGCAACCGCCAATGATTTTAGAAATAGAAATTGCCGGGTGCAGCAGGTAGTCGTAAGAGCAGTTCTTATCACGGTTTTCAATATGACCAGTACATGCAGTTAACGTAGCCAGTACTGCACCTACC